>JBGSVX010000530.1:0-1682 GCA_041752795.1 Terrimicrobiaceae bacterium | reverse complement strand
GCGGACCTCGAAATGCAGGAAAGCCGGTCTCCACTCCTTTCAAGACGCTTTTCCGGGGTTTGCTTGTGGTGGTCTTTGGCCTTTCCGTCCCGGCCTATTCTGATAATGGTGAAAACCCGCCAAAAGGACGCACCGGGCTTCAGGATTTTGATCAGGAGAAGAAATTGGTGTCAAAAGCAGATGAACTCTTGCTTCGTGATCCGCCAACGATTGTTGACAAGCCGGAGGCTCCTCCCAGTGGGGACCGGCGTGATTATCAAAGTCTATCGATCTATTGGTGGCCCAATCCCATCAACCGGGGAGTTCCTTATGTTTACGTGGATGGCGCAAGAAATCCCGAAGCTGATAAATTGGATGAGCCGAAAGTGTGGGATTTCGGAGAGAATGTCGGCGTCCTGACCAGGGCCTATGTCCTTACGGGGAATGAGGCCTATGCCGAGACTGCCAGGACCTGGTTAATGGCCTGGTTTGTAGACGAAAAAACCAGAATGAACCCCCATTTCCGGTATGCCCAGGCTGTGCCTGGATGGATGGATGGAACTCCGATGGGCATTCTGGAGGGCCTGCCCCTATCACGGAATATTCCCAATGCCGTTACGACTCTTTACGAAAAAGGAAAGCTTTCCGAATCCGAATATCAACAAATTTGTGCCTGGTTTTCTGCGTTGGTGGACTGGCTGGATAACAGCCCTCAGGGAAATTACGTGGATTCCCTTGAAAACAATCACGCCAACTGGTTCGACGTGCAACTGGTGTCCTATCATGTTTTTCTCGGCAATGAGGCTCGCGCCCGGCAGATCCTGGAGAGGGTCGGAGATCGTCGCATTGCCAGGCAGATTGAGCAGGACGGAGCGCAGCCTGCGGAACTGGTGCGGGCCAAACCCTACGCCTATTGCGTGTACAATTTGAATGCCTTGCTGACCCTCTGTGAATTCGGCGAGGATATGGGTGTCGATATTTTTGGATATACTGCACCATCCGGAGCCTCAATCGGGAAAGCCCTGCAATTTTTGGAAGCTGAAGAGCGTGAGGGGAAATCCCGGAACAAGGAAAAGGTAAACAGGGCTGCCTTGAACGAGCTCTTCCATCGTGCCGGCAGGCTTCACGGCTCCAATCCTTAAGGAAATATTTCCAAGGTTTCCATGCTCTCCCCCAGTGCCTGGCGGGCCTGAGGACAGCGAACTTGCCGGCGCGACATAAATCTTTCCGAAACAGCAAAACTGCATCTTGGCGGTTCACTCGCACTTCACTTATGTTTGAATGTTCACCCCGCCCAATCATGAAAAAATTCTTGTGGTCCTCCACGGCTCTTCTGTTCGTATTTTCCTCCGCTCTTCCGGCTGAAGATGAGCGGTCTCCGGCCGATATTTTTGAGACGTCTTTTGAAGAAGCGCAGGGATATCGCCCGGGCTGGCTGCAGGATCAGAATGGCTGGGGAATCGACCGGACGGTGCAGGTTCCGAACGAGGTGGATGTGATCACCGGCGGTGTCATGGACATGCCGGTTCCTGCCGGGTCGCAAATGGTGAAAAGCGCCGCTTTCCCCGCCTCGGCCAATTTGATTTTTACCAAGACTCCCCCGGTGGACTTTTTTGCCTTTTCCGCACTCTTTGCCTACGAACCACTGGATCCGGAAAAAATCACCAGTAAATTTTATCTGGCGAATGATGGAGCCAAATTTT
>JBGSVX010000529.1:0-1958 GCA_041752795.1 Terrimicrobiaceae bacterium | reverse complement strand
CACGGGTCAAACTCCTCCGTAAGGAAATGGGCTACAGTTTGGTGATGATGGAAGACTCCCGCACCGGCTACATGGCGAATGAGGACCTTGTGCCTGCGCCTCCCCGTCCGCCAAAACCCCCGGAGTCCGAGCTATCGATGTCCAGCACAAACACCGGGGGAAGGTCCCGTCCTTCGGGTCAGCGCTACCGCGGGGAGCAGGTCAACGATTCTCCGCTGCCAGAATCCGCCCCGCCGCCAGAACTCGATCTCAATATCGGTTTGGAAGATATCGCCGCTCCTCCGAAGCCGGTTCCCTCCGGGTCCCCATCAGGCACGCCAAAGTTCCGGTATTGAGTCCTCACAATTTTTTTCGCGAAATTTCCGGAATCATTTCACTTGCGTGATCCTACAGAGTGGCCGATTTTCTGCCCTCAAACCAAAACCAACCAAAACAGACCCATGCCATACGAACTTCCATCTCTCGATTATTCCACTGATGCCCTCGAACCCCACATTGATGCGCGCACAATGGAGATTCATCATGGCAAACACCATGCCACCTACATCACCAATTTGAACAAGGCCCTGGAGTCCGCTCCGGAACTTGCTTCCAAATCGGTCGAAGCCCTCATCGCTGATCTCCCTTCTGTTCCTGAAGGCATCCGTGGCCCCGTCCGCAACAACGGGGGAGGTCATGCAAACCACTCCTTTTTCTGGAAACTTCTCGCTCCTTCCGCCGGGGGAGCACCTGAAGGAGCTCTCGCGGAAGCCATCACGGCCTCCTTTGGCAGCTTTGAAGATTTCAAAACCAAATTTGAAGCAGCCGGCCTCGGACGTTTTGGAAGTGGCTGGGCATGGCTTGTTGTCAATGCGGACAAAAAACTGGAGATCGTTTCCACCGCAAATCAGGACAGCCCGCTGATGGGCAAAGCCGTGGCTGGAGTCGAAGGCACGCCGATCCTCGGGGTGGACGTCTGGGAACACGCCTATTACCTCAATTACCAAAACCGCCGCGCCGATTATCTGAAGGCATTTTGGAATGTGGTCTCATGGAAAGCTGTCGCCGCGCATTACGCCGCCGCAGTGGCCTGACCACAGGCCCGCGTTGTGCGTAAGCTCTTCCCGATCCTTTGTCTTGCAAGTTTCCTCCTTGGCGCATCCGGACTTTTTGCGCAGGAAGGATTTGCGGGCAATGTGACCGGGGGGCAGGGCGGGCGGGAGGTCACGGTCAAGTCGCCGGAGGAACTCCGTGCAGCAGCTGAGGCCGAAGAGCCTCTTGTGATTTCCGTGCAAGGCAACCTTAAGATTGGCAACCTCCCTGTTCGCTCCAACAAGACAATCCAAGGGGTCGGGACCAAACCAACTTTGATTGGTAATTTGTTTTTAATGTCGGGATCTCAGAATGTGATCATCCGGAACCTGCGAATCTCAAATCCCTCCAATCGAAAAAATGCAGAAGGCTTTGACGGGCTGACCATACGCGGCGGAAAGTTGATATTGATTGAGAATTGCCTCTTTAAAGACTGTGGGGACGGGGCTCTGGATATCAGTCATGGTGCCGATCTGGTGACGGTGGCATGGTGCAAATTCGAATACTCCTCCGAGGACATGCGTCATCGTTTGGTGATGTTGATTTACGGACCTCCCAAGAAAAAATCCAAGGGCCGGGCGCGTGTCACTTTGCATCACAACTGGTTTGGAAAGAACTGTGGTTCCCGGATGCCTGCCGCGCGCAAAGCCCATGTCCACATGTTCAACAATTTTTTTGATTGCAAGGACAACGACTATGCGACGAATGCGCGGGAAGACGCGCAGATTTTGAGCGAACAGAATGTGTATCAGTCAGTGAAGAACCCGTTCTACGCTGAAGACAATGGGCGACTGAAAGGTGAGGGCAACATTTTCAAAGATTGTCATGGGAAACGGGACGACGGAGAAGACAAGGTGTTCGAGCCTCCTTACAATTACGCATTGGAT
>JBGSVX010000528.1:0-2453 GCA_041752795.1 Terrimicrobiaceae bacterium | reverse complement strand
GGTGAAAATCTCGCGCCAGTGAGCCAGAATGGCGCACATGCTTGGTCTTTGCCTATGTTTCAGACAAGTTTTTCTCTCGCGCCCGAAGTCGATTTCATACTCAGCCAAAAACTGCGGGCATTCGCTTATTTTAGGGCTAGTGGGTGTGCCATCACTTTGGCGTTCGGTAAAAAAGATTATGACTCAGTATATCCTCCTAATAGAGAACAACGCGAAGACCCCTACCACCCAGGAAGAGTGGGACGAGTTTTTCAAAATTGCCAGAGAGAGCGGATTGTTCCGAGGTGGCAGCGCCATCGGAAAGCAGGAGATTGTCGGAGATACTCATTCAGCACATTCAACAGATTTTATTGGAGGCTACATGAATTTTGATTCGGACGATAAACAGAAGTTATTGGATTTGCTAAAGAAGCATCCCGTCGCCATGCATGGTGGTTCCATGCACCTCTGTGAAATGCCCAAAACATAAAATACAAACCGAACGGTTGAGCCAACGTGCGAAACGCGAGTGGCACACCGGTGACGTTGACACCAAAATATGTCTGTCTCAGATCGCAAAGTCGTTGACTTGATCAGCACCAATAATGTTTGGGCCTTGCATTTTTGGATCGCTGAGAGATGGTGAACCCGATGGCGGACGGTCGCTGTGTGGGGTTGGCAACAATCCTGCAGGGAGGAAAGTCCGGACACCACAAGGCAGCATGCCCTGCGAAAGCGGGGGCACGTCATGACGCAAGTCCGGCGTGACAGACAGTGTCGCAGAAAATATACCGCCCCGCGCTTGTCGTGGGGTAAGGGTGAAATGGCGGGGTAAGAGCCCACCGCCTCCGGTGCGAACCGGAGGGCACGAAAAACCTCATGCGGTGCAAGACAGAACAGGGAGCCGGGTCGCCTGCCAGCCGAAGAGCCTCCGGGCTCGGAAGCATCTCCCGGGTAATAGTCGCGAAGATAAATGACCGTCCAGGCCCGGCGCAAGCCGGGCCGGACAGAATCCGGCTTACAGCCATCACCCAACGGGGGTGGGACCACCATGGTTCCACCCCCGCCACTTTTAACTCTTGGTGGAACATCGAATCAATCGATTGGTTTTTTTCGCCACTGATTCGCACGCTCGTTGTTCTGCGCAAGACGAGCGGTTTCCACCACCCGCTTGGATCGGGTTAGATCCGTTTTGGCATTGGCAATCCACTCCAGGATGCCCCGCTTCGCTGATCGGGGAAACGCCATGAAGTTATCCCTGGCACTCGGGTATCCAGCAAGCGCTTGATCAAGGTCCTCGGGAATCACAAGATCCTCAACGGCGTCCAACCGACTCCATGACCCATCAAGTTTCGCTTGAGCAATCTTTTTCAAACCGGCCTCTGCCATGCACCCCGATTGAATCATTCGCTCGATGCGCATCTTATTTGGCCGCGACCACCCAGTGCCTGCCTTCCGGGGCGCAAACCAAAGCATTGTGCGCTCGGCATCGAGTTTGTTCGGTTTGCTGTCAATCCAACCAAAACACAAGGCCTCTTCAACCGCTGCGTCGTAATCAAAACGGGGCTTCCCGGTCGCCTTTTTGTAGGAAACCAACCACACGCCAAGTTTGCGAGTGTGATTCTCCGCCAACCATGAACGCCACTCCTCGCGGCTGAGGGGGTGCACGGAGGCCACCATCTTTCAAATGGCCACTTTTGAATCAACCAAACGCACCCGAGTGGATACGGCATGAAGTGCGATCAGGTGAATTGGCTCACTGACCGTGGTGCAACAATCGGTCAAAATGGACACAGCATATTTTTCCGCAGACTTTGAAATGGCCGTGTGTGTCACGCAGTTTTGCGTCATCATCCCACACACGAGCAACTCACCAATACCATTTTCAGAAAGCACGTTTTCAAGATCCGTTTTGAAAAAGCTGTCCGCATAATGTTTGATCACCACCGGAGCGCCAGGAGCTGCAGCGAGTATGCCCGGATGGATATTGGCGCCTTCGGTGCCCCGATTAAAAAATGGAGCAATTCCAGCCTCAGGATCGGCTAGATGCTGAATATGGACCACCAAAATCCCTGATGCAAGTGCCCGGCCAATGGCAGCATTTACCGACGCGAGCGTATTTTCAGTATTCCACAAAGGAAACAATCCGCCGGGGAAGTAATCATTCTGAAGGTCAATGAGCAAAAGGGCTTTTTTCATAAATTGGGATTTTTAAATTCAAGACCTGAGGTGGAAGCGCATGACTTAGCCATCAAATCGGAAACGTCACCTATGGATGACAGGATATTCGGCAATTTCAACGGGAATTGCGAACAGTCAACGGGGTCGGGGATGAATGGCGCTAAGATAAGGAAGATTTGGGAGGATTCTCAACGCCGGATTTTCTGTGTGGGAGAGGCCCCATTTTGTGCCTTGGTTTTGTCATGAGGCGGTAATTTTTGGGGCGTCGTTTTTTGACTCTTGGCTCACTGCGC
>JBGSVX010000527.1:0-12994 GCA_041752795.1 Terrimicrobiaceae bacterium | reverse complement strand
TCACCCACTCATTTCGACGAAGCGCCGCGAAGAATCATCCATCCCCTGGCTGGCAGGGTGAAAGAGGATGGGGAAGGGCTCCCTGATTGCAGATCGACCAGGTCGCATGTGGTGTCGGCAATTACCCGCGTGCCTGTGAGTTGGCCGAGGGCACCGGGTGGTTGGTCTTTCGTGGGTTGGTGGAGACGGTCACCATGCTGCAAATGCTTCGGCGAAAATTGCGCTTCGTTCAACCCTAGAGACCGCAAGGCTTCTCGATCACCCCAAGAAGATCCCAGAAATTCTTCGATCCATGGTTCGCATTTGTAAAGAAGGGATTGGGAATGATTCAGCAACCTCGCAACATGAGCGCAGAGACGGGTCGAGGCAATCAGGTCATCATATGGTCGATGTCTTACGCAAGTGGTCGAATAAGAGAAATCCGTTTAATCCCATCGCTATCAGGCGAAAGAGAGAAACACTGTCCGGCGGGCATGTTCGAACTGATTGAGTAGAGCAGCGAATAGTCACCAAAAAAGCCTCGGAAGCGAATTCGGCCGTCGCAATCGCTAACGATCTTCTCACGGGTCCTCCATTCATTTTGCAGAAGTTCCTGAACTCGCCAATACACCGGCGTCGGGCTGTTTGAGGAGGAGGGCAAACCTTCACTGTTATGGTCGGATTTGAATCCAAAGCTTCGGGTTATTTCGCCCCAAAAATAGAAGGATTCTACTGCAGGATGAGCAAAGGCCACGGTCATGATATTTGCGACGTATTCGGCCCGCATCTCATTCGCAATCTTTGGATCCTGCCTTTCGTCCGTGTGTTTTATTTGCCTTCCCGGAATTTCAATCATGCCTCCGGTCGTTCCTTTTCGATGGCTCGCGCATTAAAACGCAAAACCGGCGGGGGCTCTCCCTCCCCCGCCGGCTTGCTACCCTGTTACCCTATGACTTTTTAGATGGCTTTTTCGCCTGTCTCTTCGGTGCGGATGCGGACCACTTCCTCCACGGGTGAGACAAACACTTTTCCATCACCGATCTTGCCGGTTTTTGCTGCTTTGACGATGGCCGCAAGGGCACCTTCGATGGCAGAATCCCCGAGCACGATTTCCAATTTGATTTTTGGAAGAAAATCCACCGTGTATTCGCTGCCACGGTAAATTTCGGTGTGGCCCTTCTGACGGCCAAAACCTTTGACTTCGGTCACGGTCATTCCCTCAATGCCGATTCCGGCCAGCGCGTCTTTGACTTCCTCCAATTTGAAGGGCTTGATGATTGCTTCGATTTTTTTCATGAGTTTTGTTCTGAGTTTAGCGTTCGATGAGATATCCTTCTTCGCCGTGATCGGAGGTGTCCAAACCTTCCGATTCAGATTCCGGTGAAGGACGCAGGCCGATGGTGAATTTGATGGCGAATGCGATGATTGTTGTTGCCACCACGGAGAGCACGATGGTCAGAGCAACTGCTTTGAGTTGGTTGAAGAGCAGACCGTTCATGAGGTTCATGCTTTCGAGCACACCGTTTGCTTCAGGTGAAGCAAAGATACCAGTGAGGATTGCACCCATGGTTCCACCGACTCCATGCACACCGAAGGTGTCCAGGGCATCGTCGTATCCGAACATCTTTTTCATGTAAACCACCGCGAAAAATGGCACGATGCCTGCAAATACGGCCATGATCATGGCGCTTGCTGGAGTCACGAAACCGGCAGCCGGGGTGATCACCACAAGACCGGCGACAATTCCGGAGCAGAAGCCCAACACGCTGGGTTTGCCTTTGAAGAGCCATTCTGCAACGGCCCAGACGAATCCGGCTGTGGCTGCGCATAGGAAGGTCGTTGTGAAGGCATTGGCTGCAATTGCGTCTGCTCCAAGCGCAGAACCCGCATTGAATCCAAACCAGCCCACATAAAGCATGCCGGTACCAATCATACAAAGCACCATGCTGTGTGGAGGCATTGGCTCTTTGCCAAATCCCAGACGAGGCCCGAGAATGATACAAAGAATGAGTGCCGACCAACCGGAGCTCATGTGAACGACCGTGCCACCAGCAAAATCAATGGCCTTGATTCCGGCATCAGCGTTAAGAGGTCCGCACATGAAACCGTTGGGAGCCCAAACCATGTGGGCCAGCGGGAAATACACCACAACCATCCAGATGGCCGTGAACAGAAGCACTGCGGAGAACTTCATGCGTTCAGCCGTTGCACCAAAAATGAGGGCCGGGGTGATGATTGCAAAAGTGAGTTGGAACATGGCCCAGATATAGTCCGAGATCCAGTAGTAGCCGGCGCCGACATTGCCGGGCTTCATGCCATTAAAGCAGGCCTGCGCAAGGTCGCCAATGAAGGCATTGCCTCCAGAGAATGTGAGGCTGTAACCGAACAGGAACCACATGATCGTGACCAACCCGGCAATGCCCAGACACATGGCAAGAATGGAAAGCACGTTCTTCGAACGGACCAAACCACCATAGAACAAGGCCAGGCCGGGCAGGGTCATGAACAACACGAGAGCCGTGCTGACCATTTGCCACGCATTGTGGCCGGGACCGGGTCCAGCCACTTTGGATGCCACATCCGGCGTGCGGGCCCCATTGTTGACATAGGCTTCCAGATCGGCAATGCGCTGCTCGATCGTTGGTTCGGCCGGAGCGGGAGCTGCCTCTTGGGCCATGGCAAGAGGGCTGATTAAAACAAAAAGAAGGAGAGTGAAGAGATAGATGGATTTCATGGGAATTTGATTTTGAGTTTCCCTGTCCACCGGAACGGCAGAGGGAAAATCCCCTCTGCCGCCCTTTGTGAACCCCTGAGTTTGATCAATGAATGCTAGACGGCTTTGTCTCCGGTTTCATCCGTTCGAATCCGGATCGCCTCGTCCACCGGTGAGACAAACACTTTGCCATCCCCGATTTTTCCAGTCTTGGCTGCTTTGACGATGGCGGCAAGGGCCCCCTCCAACAGAGCGTCACCAAGGACAACTTCAATTTTGATCTTCGGCAGAAAATCCACCGTGTATTCACTTCCACGGTAAATTTCTGTGTGCCCCTTCTGGCGGCCGAAACCTTTGACTTCGCTGACTGTCATTCCCTCGATCCCCAGATCGGCCAGCGCGTCTTTGACTTCCTCCAACTTGAAGGGTTTGATGATTGCTTCAATTTTTTTCATAAGATTGATTTCTTTGAATGTGATGTGGAAACCAATCAGGCGAGGCGCTCGGAGTCTGCTTGGAAATCCGGATAGGCTTCCTGGCCATGTTCGCCGAGATCGAGACCACCATGTTCCTCTTCTTCTGAGACCCGGAGACCGAGGATGAGTTTGATGATAAAGAACAGGACAAAGGCGAAGATGAAGGTGAAAACACCGTAAGCCACAACTCCTGTCAACTGGCTCATGAACTGTGGCATGCCGGCTTTGGCGCCGAGCAAACCGACTGCCAGTGTTCCCCAAATACCGCACACAAGGTGCACAGAGAGCGCGCCGACGGGATCGTCAACTTTGATTTTGTCGAAGAAGATCACGGAGACCACCACAAGCACACCGGCGACGAGACCAATGATGAGCGAGGTGTTCATATCCATTTGATCCGCACCCGCCGTGATGCCCACGAGACCGGCAAGAATGCCGTTCAGGGTCATGGAAAGATCCGGCTTTTTGAGGATGATCCACGAAATAATCATGGCACCCACAGCACCGGCAGAAGCCGCAAGGGATGTTGTGACCAAGGTGAGCGAGACGAGACCGGGATCAGCCGAGAGCACAGAACCGCCGTTGAACCCGAACCAGCCGAGCCAGAGCAGGAACACGCCAATGGTGGCGAGGGGCATGCTGTGACCGAGGATGGGCTTCACTTTGCCGTTGGGAAGGAATTTTCCAAGACGCGGGCCAAGGATCAGCACGCCGGCGAGGGCTCCCCATCCACCAACAGAGTGGACAAGAGTGGATCCTGCGAAGTCGTAGAATGGTGTTTCCAAGCGATTGAGCCAGCCGTTGCCCCATTTCCAAGAACCTGCAAGAGGATAAGCGATGGCCACAAAGATTGTGGAAAAGATCAAAAATGAACCCAGTTTAACGCGCTCGGCAACCGCTCCGGACACAATCGTGGCGGCAGTGGCGGCGAACATGGCTTGAAACAGGAAGTCGGTCCAGTAGGTGTAACCCACATTGTAAGCGGATGTTACGCCCGCCTCATCAGTTCCAATTCCAAAGCCGGCGAACTTGAACCAGAATTGGGAGTCCGTGTCGGCAAAGCCTGGATACATGAGGTTGAAGCCCACAAAGGCATAGGTGATAATGCCGATACACGGGATCAAGGAATTCTTGAAGAGGATGTTGACCGTGTTTTTGGCACGACAAAGCCCAGATTCCACGCAGGCGAAGCCGAGATGCATGATGAAGACGAGGGCTGCTGCGATCATCATCCACAGGTTGTTTGTCGTAAACAACTCGATGGACGGACCGGCATCTTCCGCCGGGGCTTCTTCTGCAGGGGCCGCAGTCGTGGCAACGACGGTAGTCTCCGTGGCAGTGACTGTGGTTACGACGGGTTCAGGAGCCGGAGCAGCATCTTGAGAAAATGCGGCTTCCGGATTTGCAAACCATGCAGCCGTCGCGAGGACAGCGGCAAGGCAGGCAAGCTTTGATTGGCTTTTAAGCATGGTATGTATGGTTGGTTGTTGGTTGTGCCTGCTGGGAAATCCACCGGGCAGCGAAGGGTTAAAAGCAAATCCCGTGCCAACTTTTGCTAAAACATCAGAGGCATGAGGAGTTGATGAGGGTTCTTGGTGAGCGCTCTACGCGAGTGGGGAAGAAGAACACGGCAAGAGACTGCCGGGGCTACAGCATGAGAGCCTCCGAGCACGCTTGCGTTCCTTGTAGCCGCCCCACTCTGCTGGGGCGAGGTCGCGGCTGCGCCGCCTTTTTTCTTCCCATTTGCAACTCTCGGAGATGCGCCCGGAGTTGATGTTGGTGCGGTCTTCGGCGATACAGAGGGGGACATGAGAGTGATTGGGAGAGTGTTTCGTTACGTGAAGAGGTATCCGTGGATGGCAGCGGGGACGATGCTTTGTGCGGTGGTGGGGACGCTGATGGTTGTGGTTTTTCCGGCGGTCACTCAAAAAATTGTGGATGATGTGATCCGGGACGGGCGGACGGAATTGCTTTGGCCGTTGCTGGCGGCGGGACTGCTTTCGTTTGTGCTTCAGGAGGGGCTCAATGGCCTGAGGATTGTTTTGAACAATTCGTTTGAGCAGAAAGTGATCTTTGATTTGCGGAGCGATTTGTATGCCCACATCCAAAAGCTGCCACTCAAGTGGTTTGATGATCGGGCCACGGGGGATATCATGACTCGCTTGGTTGAGGATGTGACCTCGGTGGAGCGCGTGCTCATTGATGGCATTGAGCAAGGCACGGTCGCCGTATTGCAAATTGCGATTGTTGCCGCGCTGATGGTGGCCTACAGCCCTTCACTCACCCTGGTTGCCATGGCTCCCCTGCCGTTGTTGGCACTGGGTGCGCTGGCCTATACCCTCACGGCCAAACGACGGTATTCAATTCAGCGCAAAGCGGCCTCGGCGCTGAATGCTTTGTTGCATGACAACATTGCAGGCATCCGACAAATCAAAACGTACGCGGCGGAGGAACGGGAACACGCGAGCTTCAATGCTGCCAGTGATTCGCTCCGCAAAGCCACGCTCATTGTTATGAAAGTCTGGGCGCTTTACAGCCCGAGCATGAGCTTTCTGAATTCCTTCGGCCTCCTGCTCATTGCCGGGTTTGGCACATGGCAGGTCCTCTATCATGGCATGGACTTTGGTGTCTTTGTGTTTTTCCTGATCCTTTCCCGGTTTCTCTACGAACCCGTGGGCCGCCTGCATCAGCTCAATCAAATCGTGCAGGCCGGCCGCGCGGCGGGGGAGCGGGTTTTTGAAATTCTGGATGAGGCACCAGAAGATGACCTCGGAAAACTTTCCCCGAAAAGTTCACTCACCGGGGACGTGCGCTACGAAAATGTCTGCTTTTCCTATGGGAGTCAGCCAACTCTTCAGGACATCAGTTTTCACGCAAAACCCGGCGAGATGATCGCTTTGGTCGGGCCGACCGGTGCGGGCAAAAGCACCATCGTGAATTTGCTCATTCGGTTTTATGAATACAACAGCGGTCAGATCACGCTGGACGGTCAGGCCCTGACCTCCCTGACCCGCAATTACCTGAGGGAAAACATCGCGCTGGTGACTCAGGAAAGTTTTTTATTCAATGGCACGGTCGGTGACAATTTGCGCATGGGCAAGCCGGATGCCAGCGATGACGACTTGTGGAAGGTCCTTGATGCAGCCAACGCTGCGGACTTTGTCAGACGAATGCCCAAAGCCCTGGATACGAAGGTTGGGGAGCGCGGGGTGCGATTGAGCGTTGGCGAAAAGCAGCGCATCTCCATCGCGAGAGCCCTGCTGAAAAATCCCCCGATTTTGATTCTGGATGAAGCAACCGCCAGTGTGGACACCGCGACAGAAAAACTCATTCAGGAAGCGCTCGACCGCCTCCTCAGCAACCGGACAAGTTTTGTGATCGCCCACCGCCTCTCGACCGTCCGTCACGCCGATCAAATCCTAGTGCTGGAACGGGGCCAAATCATCGAGCGGGGGCGTCATGACGAACTCCTCGCCCACGGCGGCCTCTACGCTGAACTCTGCAAACTGTTGGACCATCCCGAGAAACAGCGCATTTCCCAAACACGGTCCTGACAAGCAGGACCCTCCATCGGAGTCTCAATAAGATGGGCAATCCACGCCCGCAGACGCCACGCGTCAGCGTTGCGGGCAGGCCCTGCGAAATCGGGCTCCTTTGGAGGGTCCTGCTTGTCAGGACCACCCAATCCGCTGCCAATTCCAGGACGGCGTTGACCTTATACCATCTCTTTGAAATAAAGAGACTCAGACCATCGGCAGGATGCCGATGCCACGTGGCATTGGCATGTCACCACGGCGACTCTCCGACCTGCCAATGATCCAAACAAAACAAAGAGATGGTATTAGTTGCCGCCGCGGTGCGCTTCAATTTCTTCCAGAAAAACTTCGGCAAACTGTTCGAGTTTTTTTTCGCCCCAGCCGGGGATTCCGGCCAGTTGCTCGAGGGTTTTTGGCAGGTCGGCGGCCATGCGGCGCAGGGTGGCGTCGCCGAAGATCACGTAGGCTGGCACGCTGCGTTCGTCGGCAAGACGTTTGCGGAGTGTGCGGAGGCGCTCGAAGAGGACTTCATCGCAGGTGATGGCACCGGGGGCCTGCTCACGACGGCGGCGGGCCGGGGTTGCGGCGAGCGGACGCGTGAGCTGAATCACGCGCCGGGATTTGAGGACATCCAAGCCTTCAGGGCTGATTTCCACCGTGGAAAACTTTCCTGTGGCCTGGGCCAGCAGGCCACGCTGAATGAGTTCACGACCAAGAGAGGCCCACTCGGTTCGCCCAAGTTCTTTGCCGATTCCGTAGGTCGAGAGACGGTCATGTCCCCATTTCCGGATTTTTTCATTGTTCGATCCGGTAAGCACATCGATAGCGTGGTTCAGGCCGGTCGGAAAGCGGGAGGCACTCGCGATACGATAAACGCAGGAGAGCAACTTCTGGGCGTGCAGAGTTCCATCATAGGTCTCACGCGGATCCAGGCAATTGTCGCAGTTGCCGCAGCCTTCTCCCTCAAGGGTTTCATCAAAATAGGAAAGCAAGTCCCGCCACCGACATCCCGGGCATTCGGCATAGGCCAACATCCTGCGTAGTTGATTGCGGGCCGCCTGACGCTCCTCCTCATCCCGGATTTCTTCAATGAAATGCGTCTGCTTGGCGGCATCGCCTGCACTGAACAGCAGCAGGCAATCCGACGGAAGGCCATCCCGTCCGGCCCGCCCGGTTTCCTGATAATACCCTTCCATGTTTTTGGGGAGGTCGTGATGGATCACCCACCGCACATTGGGTTTGTTAATGCCCATGCCAAACGCAATCGTCGCGCAAATGATGGGCACCTCATCCCGGATGAAAAGTTCCTGATTCCTTGCGCGGACTTCCGCCGAGAGACCTGCATGATAGGCCCGCGCCGGAAATCCACGGGAATCAAGGGACTCCGCGACTTTTTCCGTGGCCGCCCGAGAAGCACAATAGACGATTCCGCTCTGACCCGGCCGCTCACGGATGAAGGCTGTGATTTGATCGATCGGGCCGCTTTTCGGTTCCACCCGGTATCGCAAATTCTGACGCAAGAAACTGGAAACAAAAACCGACGGATTGCGAAGCCGCAGGTGATCGACAATATCCGCACGCACGCGGGCCGTGGCCGTTGCGGTGAGTGCCATCACCGGAACACCCGGGAGCAAATCTCTCAAGCGGGGGATTTGACGATACTCCGGTCGGAAATCATGACCCCATTCCGAAATGCAGTGGGCCTCATCGATGGCGATGCAATTCACATTCCATGCCCTGAGGTTTTCCTTCCAGTTGTCCAGCATGAGCCGTTCCGGTGCCACGTAAAGCAGCCGGAACCGGCCATTGTGCAGACCGCTGAGCCGTTCGCGGGCCTCGCGTTCTTTGAGCGAGGAATTCAAAAACGTGGCAGGCACCCCGGAGGAGTCCAATTGATCGACCTGATCTTTCATCAGCGCAATCAAAGGCGACACCACAATCGTCAGTCCATCACGCAGAAGCGCAGGCAGTTGAAAACACAGCGACTTCCCGCCACCGGTCGGCAGGAGAGCAAACACGTCCTTGCCCTCCATCGCCGCTTCGATAATTTCCCGCTGCAACGGACGGAACGCATCATATCCGAACGCCTTCTTCAATACCTCCTCGTAGCGGTTTTCTTTTCCAGCAGCTGACGTCATCCCGGTATCTCACGCGATTGTGGACGCGAGGTCAACCATGGCGGATTCCATGAATGCATTTCCGTGAAGAGAAAACCAAATCCGGCTACGCCGCAGGAAGCGGATTGGACATCGGGGACAATGTCCTTCCAATGATGGCCTTTGAAGGGATGCCGTCCCCGGCGTCCGGTCCACGATCTCGCGGCGAAGCCGCCTCAAATGGATTCCGTAACTTTTCACTTCCCAGAGGGCTTGGTCAGCACATCAAATGCATGCACCAAAAAGAACTTTTTCTCAACAGGAAGCAGGTCATTGCTTCGTCCGATGATTGGCCGGAGGCTGGTAAGCATTTGCAGGCAGACGAGGACGTAAACCAATCGCCAAAGGCCAATGCTTCCTTCCCGGCCGGACTGGCTGCGACCGGTGAGTGCCAGCCCGAATCCCATGGCAATTCCCCAGAACACAAAATGGAGCACCGCCATGAACGCGACAGAATCCGTGGATTGGGAAAAAACCCACGCCACGGGAGCAAAGCCAAGCAGCAACAAGGACATAAGTGCCGTGCTGGATGCCAATTCCCCGGCAACCATCCGAACGTGAACATCCGCTCCGCCAAGGCAGAGAAAAATGTAGAGACTCGGCAGGCAGATCAATGCCGCCATCAACGCTCCAAGGATCATTTTGAGAGGGGCAATCCACATTTGGGAACCTCCGGAGAGGCTTCCGGCAACAATTCCATAAATTCCAAGGCAGAAAAAACTTATCAGAATCAACCCTCCAATCACGGCAAGAAACCGGCCGCTCGCCGCCTCCGCAAGAACGCGGCCGGGGGATTTCAGGAGCGCCTCAAAGGCAGCGCCCGGATGGCACGGGCCCGGGATCGGGACCATTTCAAATCGAAGGTTTGGTTTCGGGGTTTCGGTTTCCTGTTGGGTTTTCATAAGTTGGAAAAAAGACGCAGGACGTCTGCCCACACGGCTTCAAAAAAATTCCCCTGCAGTGGGGCCTCACTAAAAAAATGGATTTCCCGATCCGGCCGACCGATCCACGGTCGGAGCATCCACGAAATCTGGCTCCCAAGCAGGAGATTCGCGGAGAGCCAGAAACCAAGGACAACCAATGCCCGCAGACGACTTTTTGTTTTAAGGACCAGAAGCTGCCACAGCCTCAGATTGCCGAGGTATCCCGCCAGGGCGATCACAGCCACATGAGAGACCAGGGTGATGCTCTGACCCACCCCAGCAGCGGCACTGCCCATCGGGGGAGTATTCCACAACACAAAGAGCATCACCGGCGCAAAACCTGCGAGGACCAACCCGGTGATCGTGAAGCTCATAAGAATTCCAAGTGCCGACTGACGCATGGTCATTCCGCAATCCATCACTGCACCCAACACGCCGTTCAAAAGACCATTGCCAAGGCATGTCAAAAAAATCACCAGAGGAAATTTGATGGCCGTGCAGACCGCCTGAGCCTCACTGCGCCAGAGTCCGAATGTGAACCCATAAACTGCCGTGCTTGCCGCTGTGGTGATGAGGCAGAACCCGGCCCATCGCGGGCCTCCTGCCGTGATCAGCCTGCTCATGTTCTCGGAATTTCCGGAGAGCAGGGTCTTTAGATTGGTAATCCACATTGCGGTGCGATCCTGCCCTCATCGTGTGAAAAGAATGTGAACGGATCGTGAAAAACCTGTGAATAAATGCGGCGCTTTCAGAAACCCCGGTATGATCCGAAGACATCGGATCATACCCGACAATGTCTTACCGATGTCTTCGGATCATACCGGCTGGTCCCGAATTTAATCAGGTGGCTTTCCCGCCGTTGGATGAGCCGGCTTGTCGCACTTCAAAGTTGAAACTAAGCCCATCACTCATTGAGAATCTTACTTTTCTTTAAATCGTATTCCTCTTTTGAAATAATCCCGTCCTGATGAAGTTTGTGAAGTCGGCGAAGTTGCTCATCAAATGGCAGTTTGTCATCACGTTTGGGCGTTTTCAGGGATATATCGGCCTCGTCTATAGCATCTTTAACCAATCCACCAGCCATACGGGACCATGGTTCTAAATCTGTTCTGGCTTTCTGTGGGTCGAGAATGATACCAGAACCCGCAGCGCCTGCTCTGCCGATGGCTGAAAGAATGCCGCCAATGAAAATCAGAGCCATGCCTACCATCGACCGTAGCATTTCTGATTGGGCACGCTCCTTGAAATTACTGAAATCCCCAAAATGAAGTGCGCCTGAAATGAAAACGGAAAAGAAAGTAATGCCGCCTATCACGATAAGGGTTATCCCAATATAATATATTGCTTTTCGCTCTGGAGAGATATTTGTGCGTTTCATAAATTATGGCCGAACGTCGGTCGTCAGCCACGCGCTTTAGCGCGTAGGCTGGACGACATGGTTAGCTCTTTTCATTTTCCCGTAGCCATTCAATCCAGCGAGCATGGCCGTCCGTATTGGCGAGTGGCATGTCGATCACTTCGCCGGTGTGGTAAGCAGTAAGGTGAAGGTTTGGTTTTATGTTGTTGAATACATGAATAATATCGCGCTTTGCGCCGAGCTTTTCGATGGACTTTAAAAATATATCCTTGGATTCTTTCGATATTTGGTTTGCTACGTGCGTGTGATAAACACACAAAACAGAGTCTTGCGGAATTTCTTCTGCAAGATCGACAAACATGGAAAACCCGTCTCCGGCACGGAGATCAAGATGCATTTCGTTCCTTCTTTTTAGGGCGGCATCCATAAGATTTCTTCTCTCATGATGCTCTGGCCATACCAGAGCACGAAGCCATTCTACTTGGTCTGTGGCTGAGGTATCTATAATGTTCAGGTCAAGCCCTACGCGGTGGGAAATAGTAGGCAAGGGCGCTGAAAGAATCGAAGGCGCGTGCCCGCGAAAAGACGATGTCACGAGGACTGGTGAGGAAGAGTCCCCATAGACCATTGAATCACCATACGAGTATCGGTATCGATCCCAGAGAAGGTTGAGGCCTGCGCTAGTTCCGATCTCTACTAAGGCCAGGGGACGTGCATCGAAATGGCTTGCGGCCAAAGAAAGCGCTGGGAAAAGGTAGGCGCATCTTCTGACTTCGTTCGTCTGAACCAAACGTGACGTCAGGAGAGAAATAATCTCTGGACGGTGGCTGTGTGCAAAATCCTGAAAGGCTGAGTAAGATTCTGAAGGGAGTGCAGGAGTTGAGGTGTAGGTGGGATAGAATGCACGAAGAGGATGTGAAATGGCGGAGGACAAAAGGTAATGCACCGCAGCAAAAAATAGGTTTGGAACTGGCTGGTCGGGGGTGGAGTGCCCAGCGATCTCAAGAATCGCGTCATCCTGTGCTATAGAATGGGAAAGCGTGTAGTATAAGGGGGATGAATCTTTGCACTCTGACTCTGCAAAGGCTCGAAATCTGTCCGAGAGGTGTTGGTTCATGTCTTTATAGCTAACGGCACGGGTCAGAGACCGCGAGCTGTCGACGCGACCCCAGGAGTGAGCGGCCCGAGCGGTTCTCTGCACTTTATTGTTAGCCCTTCTTGTATTCAGATTTGAGGATGCCATATTCAACGATATCCCTCAACTCTCCATTCTTCATGGTATGCTGTCTTTGAATCCCTTCTTTCTTCATTCCGATTTTTTCCATGACTCGTCCAGAGCCGGCATTCCCGCCAAGATGCCGGGCATAAATCTTGTTCAGACCTATGTCTTCAAATCCAAATTGGATCAGCCTACGGGCAGCGACCGTGCAAATGCCTTTGTTCCAGAATGGGACGCCAATCCAATATCCCAGTTCCCCAATCTGGTCATTCATATTCAAACTGAGATTGATCGCGCCATACAACTCTCCCGAGAGAGATCGAACTGCAAAAACCGCATTCTTTTTCTCCAGGTACTGTAGGAGATGAGATGCAATCCACTTTTCCGCCGCGCCATCCGGATACGGGTGAGGCACATTCAATGTAGTTCGGGCAACCTCTGTGTCGCCTGCGTATTGCTGCACGAGACCTGCGTCACCGAGTGAGAACGGCGATAGAGTGACGCTTTCGGCATGGAGGGTGGGAATCATATTCTTTTGCTAGACTTTATGGCTGCGGGCCCGTCGTGGAGCAGTGAGCATGGTCTTGAAAAAGGTGCGGTGTGTTTGCTGTTCTATTACCGCGGGCTACCCCTCG
>JBGSVX010000526.1:0-2406 GCA_041752795.1 Terrimicrobiaceae bacterium | reverse complement strand
CGCCCCGCCGCCGGGGAGGACATCGCCTTGCCCTGCCGTCCGTCCGCGTCGCCCGGTCCGTTTTGTCCGTTTTGTCCGTTCATGCACCCTCCACTTCCTCCGCCATGCCGGGCGGGAATTGGATGTCGAGGTCTTCGACGGAGAGTTTGCCGGAGATCAGGCGAGGGAGGAGTTTGTCTCTTGTCTCCTTCAGCTTTTGGTTTGCGCGCAGTAGATTCTCAATTGCCTTCAACAAGGGGGCTTCAATCCGGGTAAACTCGGCCACTATCGGTTCGGGCGGGGTCAGGATTTCGATTCGCTTGAAAGTGCCCTTCGTCAACTCGGCGAATGTTGCGCCGACAGCCAGCAGCTCAAAATGCGGCTTTGCCAGCTTTACCCAGTAATACAGATACGGGAGCGGATAACGCTCATTCGGAATGCAGGTGATGAACCCTTGGTTCGTGCAAGCGGGCGTGAGGTTGATTCCGATTGCCCCAATGGTTGCCCGGCTGGTCAGCATGACGGAATACGCCGGAAACATTTTTGCGGAACTGTTGTTGAAACCCTCCTCCGTGCATTGATCTCCCGATTTCTCCAAGAAGATTCCATCTGCTCGGGTGATGTCTGAAGGCGTAAACCAATTGATGTCGCCATCGTTCCAATATCGGCCAACTTCCTTTGATGGTGTGCCGCCGCCGGTGAACTTGAACGCGAGCTCCAATTTCACCAACTCCCATCCTGCCGGAATACCCTTCACTATTTTCACCTTCTCATGGCCCGGGAAGCGGAGGCGGACGAACCATTCGCGGTAGATTTCCTCGGCCAGCTTTTCCAGCAGTGTGATCCGCCGCCGGTTGTTTTCAATCAGCTCGTCATACGCGGAGAGAACGGCAGCGATTTTTGATTGGCAGACTTTCTCTGGAACTCGAACCTTTGTGCGGTAAATGCGCGCGGGTGACGTGTGGCGAATCTTCGCTCCGGCCGAACTGTTCCTGATTTGCTGACGAACATAGACTGTGTTGAACAGATAATAGAGAAACGTCTTGTCGGCTGAATCCTTCTTTGGGTGGACCAAACCAATTCGCTGATTGTGCAGATATTTCCCGGCTTCCGGAATGAGCGCTGAACTTCCAAGAAGCCCTTCGCCTTGCTCGGTCATCGCCACAATCAGGTCGCTTTGGTTGAGCAAATACCGGTCAGGAAACTTGCCTAGATAAAACCGGTCCTTGTCGGGCCGCGCTCTGAAACCTCCTGCCTCGTGGAAGTTGCCAGGCGTGAGCACTACCAATTCTCCAGACTCTGAAAAAAATTCTCCCTTGAAGGCGAATCCATGTTCGACCTTCATCAGTTCACCCATCGTTGTGTCGCGCCAACGATTCATGTGTCACCCGCAAGCACGCTGACATTTGCGCTAATGGCATTCTGCAATTGTTGCGCCTGCTTTGTCAGCGATTCGATTTCACTGTCCAGATTCAAAATCCCTTCCAAAAACTCCTCCTCCGTCTTCCCATCCTCCTCAATTACGACCCCAACATACCGCCCGGGGTTGAGCGAGTATTCCTGTTCCTGCACGTCCGCCGGGGAGGCGAGTTTGCAGAGCCCGGTCACGTCCTCGTATTCCGCCTTGGGGAACCGTTCCTGCAACCAGCGAATGTGTTGGTAGAAGATTTCGGCATTTTTGACTTCCTTGTGCAATTCCTCCAGAGCGGACTTGAGCGCTTTGGTTTTCCGGTCGGTTGAACCGCGTTTGCCAACGACCTGCGCCTGTTCGGACTGCTGCTTTTCGTGATGGCGGACGATTTTGTCCAATTGCTTCAAGCCCTCGTGGAGGGCGGCAAAAAATGGATCGAAGGCCGCGCGCAATTCGTGCTGGGCTTTGTTTCGTTTCTCGACCGGTGCTGAAGGCGCAGCGCTTTCCAGAAAACTTTTGTATCGCGCCTGGAGCTTGGCGAGCGCGGCCCATTGTTTCACGAGCCCGCCAACGGCCTGTTTCCCTGCTTCGTCATCCAGGACTTCGAGGAGTTGCTCGGAGACCGGTTCGACCCGTGCCTTGTTTTCCAGCAACCGTTCCATGCCCGCCGCGAAGTAGCGGTCCACGAGTTGCACAAACTTTTCGCGTCGGCCTTTGTGGAGCTGACTGATGACGGCGATATTTTGCACCTGCTCCTCCGAGAACTCACGGTGGGCACGGTCAATCTGAGTGAAGATGTTCCGAGCATCAATGAAGAGGATCCGTTTGTCCGACTTCGCCTTGTCGAAGAACCATAGTGTGGCCGGAAGCGTGACCGTGTAGAACATGTTCGAGGGAAGCGTCAGCATCGCGGAGATCAGATTTTTCTCGATCAGCGTGCGGCGGATGTCGGCCTCCGAGTGGCGGGTATCGGAAGCGGAGTTCGCCATGACCAGCGCGGCGCGGCCCTTCGGCTT
>JBGSVX010000525.1:0-4526 GCA_041752795.1 Terrimicrobiaceae bacterium | reverse complement strand
CGCTCAGCCCACGATTTCTCTCTCCCGGTCGCCGTCGTTCTGCGATGGAAACATCGAGGGGCGTCATATCGACCTTCGCCCGTATGTGCTCTACGGCGAAAATATTTCCATCATTCCCGGAGGCCTGACCAGGGTGGCCCTGCGAAAAGGCTCTCTCGTCGTGAACTCGAGTCAGGGCGGCGGCAGCAAAGACACATGGGTTCTGGACGGGGAGGAGGCCTGACCCATGCTGTCACGTGTTGCCAATTCCTGTTACTGGCTGAGCCGTTATGTTGAGCGGGCGGAAACAAATGCCCGTCTTCTGGATGTTAACATGCAGTTGCTATTGGATTTTGAAGAACAAAGTCCAGACACCGTGCAGATGCACTGGCAGCCGATTCTCGCAACGCTTGAGGAGCAGGATCTGTTTGCAAAATTGCATGACAACATGTCGTCCCAATCGGTCATGGAATTCGTGACTTTCGAAAGGAAAAATCCGAGCTCGATCTTTTCCTGTGTGGCTTTTGCCCGCGAAAATGCCCGCACGGTTCGCGAGCAGATTTCCAGTGAAATGTGGGAGCAGATCAACAGGACCCACCTGTATTTAAGGGATGGTCCCGCACGCTCGGATTTTCTGGACAGCCCCATCGATTTTTACCGCCGCCTGGTGGACCGCCTGCACGCGTTTCAGGGAACAACGGATGCGACCATGACCCATGGCGAAGGCTGGGACTTTTTGCAGACCGGCAAATACATTGAGCGTGCGGACTCGACCTCCCGCGTTCTGGATGTGAAATACCATATCCTTCTTCCCAGCAGCGAGGCCGTTGGTGGCAATGTGGACATTACCCAATGGATGGCCGTCCTGCGCTCCTGCAGTGCCATGGAGGCTTATCTCAAAGTGTATGCCGGCCAGGTCACCGCTCCCCAAGTTGCTGACTTTTTGATTCTTCATGATGATTTTCCACGCTCGATCCGGTTCTGCGTGGACCAACTCGACCACTCGATCCGCCGGATCTCAGGATGCGAAGATGGTCACTTCAGCAATGAAGCCGAGCGCCTTTCCGGCATGCTGCGTTCTCATCTGGACTACACCACCATCGACTCCGTATTTGCCGTCGGACTGCATCAGTTTTTGGACAATATCCAACTCCGCCTCGTGCAAGTCGGCGGCGCGCTCTCTGCCACGTACTGCGATTTTTGAGTTGGGGTTTTGAGTAGGGAGGGTGCCAGGCAGCACAATTCCCATTTGCCTGTCTCTTCCCAAAAATTTGCTCGTCAACTCCAGGCATATCCTATGGCTTTGGGGACAATCATGATGACGCGGTTTTTGGCTTTTTGGATGATTTTTGTCGTGAATGGCATGGCTGCGGAGCCGCTGGCTATTTATCTGACATGGAGAGACGATCCAACGACCACGATGATTGTGGACTGGCATGTGGATTCGAGGGCGATTGCGCAGTCGCTGGAAGTTCGCAGGCAGGGGGAAAAGGAATGGAAATCCTACCTCGGCGTGGAAGGTCCCTTTCCCTTTTTGAAACGCAAAGTGTTTCGTCAGTCCCTCGATAATCTGACCCCTGACTCGGTCTACCAATTTCGATTTTCGAAAAACGATCGTGAGTATTATTTTCGAACCATGCCGGCTGCACTTTCCCGGCCTGTGCGTTTTGCCATCGGGGGAGACACCCGTCACCGGACCGAATGGTTGAAGGAAATGAACAAGGTGGCCGTTTCTCATGATGTTGATTTTGCGGTTTTGGGCGGGGATCTTGCCTATGACAATGGGGCCGAGAGCAATGCCAACCTTCTGGGGGAGTGGTTCGAGGCCTGCAAGGAGACCTTTGTGATGGATGACGGGATGGTCGTGCCGGTTTTGGTCACAATCGGGAATCACGAGGTGCGGGGCGGATACATCACAGGAAAAGAAGCCGGGGTTTTGCGCGAGGAAATCGGGGCAGAAAATCAGGATCTCCTCCGTAGCCGACTTGCTCCCTATTTTTATGCCCTGTTTGCGAGTCCGGGTCAGCCTGGATATCGTGCCATTGATTTTGGTGACTATCTGAGTTTTTTGTTGTTGGATACCAATCACACGAACCTGATTGAAGGGCAGCAGACCGAATGGCTGAAATCCGCTCTCAATGAGCGGGCCGGACGTCCCAATATTTTTCCCGTGTATCACGTGCCTGCGTATCCATCGGTTCGGGCGTTTGATGAACGGGTTTCAACCATGGTTCGTCAGATGTGGCTGCCATTATTTGAGCAGGCCGGGGTGAAGTTTGCCTTTGAGAATCACGATCACGCCTACAAGCGCACACCACCAATCGCGAGGGGACGGGCCGACCCCGAGGGGATTGTTTTTCTTGGAGATGGCGCATGGGGCGTGGAATCCCGAAAGACGCATCCGGTCGAAGAGACTTGGTACCTCGAGCGCGCGGAGGCAGTCAGGCATTGTATGATTGCTACCCTGAGCCCCAGAGGGATCCAATTCGAGGTCTTTAACAACGAGAATCAGCTCATTGATTCTTTTTCCTCGGACCGCTGACCCCCTGCTTGGAGGCGCGGAGTTTTCCCGGCGAGACCCCGAAGGCTTTCAAAAACACACGGTGGAATTGGGATAGTGATTGAAAACCGGATTCGTAGGCGATTTCTGTGACATTTCTGTTTGTTCGAATGAGAAGTCCCCGGGCGTGTTCAACGCGGACTTGGGCAAGGTATTCGCGAAAGGTCAACCCTGTGGAATGATGAAACATTCGCGACAAATGTCCGGTGGAGACGCCGCAATGATGCGCGACTTGCTCCAGACTGATATTTTCCAGCATGGCATTGGCCCGGATGAACTTGCGGGCTTTATTGACCATGGTCGGCATGGAGGCATCCGGGGAGCCGAGTTGGTCGGTGATTTTTAATGCGATTTGGCGGACAAAGAGCTGAACGAGCCTTTGAAAGGCCTCCAGGTTTTGAGTTGGAACTTCGCGTGTGCCCGCAAAACACTGGCTCAGTTGATCTTCCTCAAATGGGATTCCATGTTTTCGAAGCAGGTGAGCGGCTTTGTTCAAAGTGGAGGATTTTGCGGGTGAAGTCCGGACGCCGCCAAATACGAAATAGCCCGCACGAATGCCTGCGATATTGAGAGGCACCATCAATTCCATGAGGCCGGCATCACAGGTCATACAACCCGGCACATCCCCGTCTCCAGCAAGCAGGGCATGGCGGGACCTCGTGCACAGTGCCCGTCCATCCTCCGAGGACTGAACGGCCGCGCAGAGTGGAGAGACACCATGTTCCAAATCGTCTCCAAGGCCGAGATCGTCCAGAAATGCCAGCTTCATGCCGGTCATTACCTCGAAGTCGCTTTGAAATTCCCCCATTTCAGGCAGGTTGCAAAGTTTGCGATACAGAGCATGGCGGATGATTTTCGGCATTTAAAAACACGCTAATCAGGCCATCGCGTTTTCTGACATCATAAAATGCGATGAATTCGACATTTGCTGCGAAGCATCAAAAGAATCACCAGGCCATAGTGGGTGCCGGTGGATGGCTGTAGCAGTCATTCCGGAGGTTGAATTCTCCGGCATGAACTCTCTGTCTGGCCTGAATACTGAATCAAATACCAAAAACCATGAATACACACCAAACCTGCAAATCTCTACCTTTTCCCATTCCTACAGAAGCCGCTGCCGTGCTTGATGCGGCACCATCTGTCATTGTTGCAACCTCCTCGGAGCAGCTTGTGGAACTCGCTGTTCGTGACGCAGTCAATGGCTGGCACGATGTTTCTTATGATGTTCCGGGTCGAGGCCAGGTTCTTGAGGCAAGGGTCTGCCGCGTAAAAAATGGAATCAATGCAAACTACGTTGAGCCGTACATGCGCCGGAGGGATCCTGACTGCATGGTGATAGGCGACACGCTTCCGACCGATAAGCCGACTTACCGGGAACGGTTCGGACGAGATTTTGCATCGGTGCGGGAAGAAACCTTTGCATGGCTCAAAACCCAGGACCTGGCGGTATTTCCATTTTATGCCGGACTGGTTGGCAAGGGCACCGACGCGCTGGTCATCGCCCCTGCCAACGCCGGATTTTTTGCTCTTGGTCTCTCATTGTTGCAGGGCATCCTGGCACCGGATGGGATTCCGGCAAATTTTTCACCAAGGGCTGTGATTTATGTCGCACCACCATTCCGGCACACTCATTTTGAAGGGCGTCAGGTCGTGGTTCACAACCGCCTCGACTCGGCCCATGAACTGTTCAGTTTCAATCTTTATCCGGGACCTTCCGCAAAAAAGGGAATTTACGGAGTGCTCCTGAACATCGGGGAGGCGGAGCATTGGATCACCATGCACTGCTCGACCGTCCAGGTTATCACGCCCTATGAAAACAAAATCGTGATATCTCATGAAGGAGCCAGCGGTGGCGGCAAGAGTGAGATGCTTGAGCAGCCGCACCGCCAGGCGGATGGATCGTTGTTGCTCGGACGGAATCTGGTGAACGGGGATGAGCGTCATCTCACATTGCCGCGTGGATGCAATTTGCGGCCGGTGACCGACG
>JBGSVX010000524.1:0-2221 GCA_041752795.1 Terrimicrobiaceae bacterium | reverse complement strand
GTGAAAATCTCGCGCCAGTGAGCCAGAATGGCGCACATGCTTGGTCTTTGCCTATGTTTCAGACAAGTTTTTCTCTCGCGCCCGAAGTCGATTTCATACTCAGCCAAAAACTGCGGGCATTCGCTTATTTTAGGACTAGTGACCAATGATCGTTCGACTTCCAGACGTTGGACGATCTCGAGTTCCAGCTTTCGGTTCGTGGCAGCCAATACCTCTAATTGCCTTCGCGTTTGCTCGGATTTTTTTCTTTCAGAAATATCCGTCGCGACCAATCGGCACTGTGACTGGTCCGGGGTGCACTGAGCATCAATACTCACTGATATCCGAACGGCCTTTGGTCCGAGGAGATCAAATTCCCCTGTCTGCCTGGCTTCGCGCGAGAAGGCCGCTTTGAGGAATGTGTTGAAACGTGTGCGCATACCGGGAACCAAGCAATGTGCGAACGTTCGGCCGATGAGATTGAGGCGGTCCTTGCCGACCAATTGGGTTCCCGCGAGATTGACCTGCTGGATGCTGCCGCTGGAGTCCAGGGTGAAGTAAGCGACTGGTGCAAAATCATAGAGATCCCTGTAGCGCTCAAGGGACTGTTTAATCAATTCCTTCGCTTTCTGAAGCGCGGATTTTTGCATTTCCAGTTCGACCTGATGCACTTGGAGTTCGTGCAAAAGCCTGCGCGGATCGGCGTCGATTTTCTCCTTCTTTGGAGATGGTCGTTTCCTCACTTTTTTTTCCGAGCGCCGAGACAATTCTGCCATCCCCGGCGAGCGGGATCCCACCTCGGAGGAATCTGTCGGTTTGGACTTCCTGGCAGCTTGCAGAGACCGCTTATTCATGATCCCGCCGTTTCTTGAGAATCGAAAATGGGGAAGCGCCACCCGGGAGGGTATCAGGTTTGGCGATCCCGCGATTTGCCCGGTTCCTGGTTTTTGGTTTCCGTTTGGCTTGGGACTTCATTCTGAGATTGGCTGAAGCAGCCATACCCCCCCGGCTTCACTGTCCAGTTGGCGATTTTACCACTGGCTCTGTCATAGTGCGATATATTTCACAGGCACCGGATTTTACCGGCCTTTCAAACATCAATCCGTCCATTGCGCGCAATAGCCTGCTCATTGAGCACACCAATGAATGGAAGGTTCCGGTAAAGGCCCATAAAATCCAGCCCGTAACCGACGACAAATTCATTGGGAATATCGAAGCCAAGATAATCGGCAGAGACATCTTCCTCACGGGGAATGTCCTTTCGAAGTAGCACACAGGTTTTTACATCGGCCGCGCTACCGTCTTCTTCAAAACGGCGCTTGACAGCAGCAAGTGTGCGCCCCGTATCCAAAATATCGTCCAGCAAAAGCACGTGACGGCCTGCGACGTCGGGGAGGTCGCTCTGACGAAAGTGCACGGTGCCTGAGGATTTTGTGCCGCCGTGATAGGAGGCCACCGAGAGGCAGTCCACTTTAAGAGGTAATGGGATTCGGCGGAGCAGGTCCGCAAGGAACAAACAACTGCCGTTCAGGATACCAACAAACGTGACATGCCGCCCCTCATAATCGCGAACAATTTCCTTGGCCAGCTCGTCCAAACGGGCATGAATCGCTGACTCCTGAAGCAACACTTTTTCGATATCGGAAAGCATGCCACGATCAATGACCGATCCGGGGGACTATGGCAAGGCGGTCATTTCATCACTCCCGGAAAATCACATCAAGCCGCCAATCCGGGCATTGCACCCGGAATTTGTTTCTGTCATCAATCCCAAGCGATGTTAAATTGGCTTGGCAGGGAAACGCTCTCCATCACATCTGGACTTGGCGATTTTGCGCTGTTTACCGGATGTTCCTTCCGTTCCGCATGGAAATCCCGACGCCTCACCCACCGGATTGTGCGGGCCTTTTATGAACAGGGCGCCTTGTGTTTGCCGGTGATTTTGATCGTGGGAATGTTCACGGGCCTGGTCCTCGGCTTGCAGGGTTACTATGTGCTTAATCGTTTTGGCTCGGAGGGGCTGTTGGGTGCCTTGGTCTCGTTGAGCCTTGTCAGGGAAATGGCCCCGGTGCTTGCCGCGCTGATGTTGGTGGGTCAGGCCGGATCTGCCCTCGCAGCGGAACTTGGCATCCAACGAAACTCGGAGCAAATTGTGGCTTTGGAAACCATGGGTGTGAGCAGTCACGGGTACCTCGTCGCACCACGGCTGATTGCCGCACTGATGGTTTTTCCGCTTCAAACG
>JBGSVX010000523.1:0-3478 GCA_041752795.1 Terrimicrobiaceae bacterium | reverse complement strand
GTCGGCACTACAGGCCCTTTTGGAGACCACCCCCTTGTATTTAAGCGGGTCTGCGGGCCTCGGAGGGCTGAAAATAGTCGATTTTCGCTTCCAGTCCGCGAAGTGGGGCTAATGTAGCCCGCCTTACAGAGGGCATATTATACGATCAATTTTCGATTGATTATTGTTGAATTTTGAATGTTGAAGGGGCATTCCCGACCTTCGCCGATCAAAAATCACAAATCGGGAATCTTCAATCAAAGATGTTTGGATTGTATACAATCCGCTTGGGGGACTACATTAGGTAAATCAATTCACTGGTCCAGATCAATTCCCAAGGACCTCGGCCTGCGGTCCATTTCGATATTCCCTCATCTTTCCGGAGCACTCGAACTTCAACACTCTCGCTCAATGGGATGCATTGTTTTCCGAAAGGAATTTGGATGACGTAGACTTGATGCGTCATCCCTGAAAGGCCAAAAAGTGGTTGCGAGGGTAGGATTTGAAACTACGATCCGGCGGCTGCCGGATTATGAGCCTGGCGGGCGTGCCAGACCGGTGATGGAGTAGAAACCACTGCCTCGTCCCTGACGTTTGAGGTTATTCACGAGTTTGCGAGCGTCGGAAAGGGACATGACTTGGCTCGTCCAAGCAAGCCCCCAAGGACCCTTGCCCTTGGTCCAACGGGACTTGCCCTCGTTGTGTTGACGAACCCGGATATCGACATCCTCGAAAATGCCGATGTAGTAGCGTTCGCTGTCCTTTTGGCTTTGCAAAATATAAACGTAAAAAACATTATCTTGCAAGAAGGTGGCGTGCCGAGCCGTAGCACCTGTTGCCGCAAAAGTTTTGACACCGAGGGAGAGATCGAGGGGATGAGAAAAAGGGGACGTTGACTCAAAAAGGATGACACCGAAGAAAATGGAGGATGTCGATGAGTCAAAAAGTGCGAGAAGAGATGCTGCCACGAATGAGGCAGAGGTACGCGGGAAGAGGCAAACGAGGACGAGGAGCTTTGTTGGATGAGGTTTGTGAGCAGTTTGGCTACAGCCGCAAACATGCGATCAAGCTGCTTGGAGCGAAGGTTGGTTGGGGCGGAGACCCCGCGGTTGGCAAAGGTCGTCCGGCGGTCTATGGGGAAGAGGTCGAGCGGGTGTTACACCGGATCTGGAAAGCGGCCGAGCAGCCCTGCGGCAAGCGGATGGCGCAGTTGCGGGAGCTGTGGTTGCCGGGGTACGAGAGGCGCTATGGCAAGCTCAAGACGGAGGTTCGCAGGAAGGTTCAGGCGATCAGCGCAGCACAAATCGATCGCCTGCTGGCCCGGCGCAAAGTGCGTGAGGGCAAAGGCCGAAGTGGGACGAAGCCTGGAGGACTGCTCAAAACGCAGATACCGATTCGCACGGATAATTGGGATGTGGATCGACCCGGGTATTTGGAGGCCGACACGGTGGCGCATTGCGGGGGCAGTTTGGAGGGGGATTTTGTGTGGAGCGTAACCTACACGGATATTGCCAGCGGATGGACGGCCAACCGAGGGGTTTGGAACAAAGGGGCTCAAGGGATCGTGGCGAGCACACGAGAGGTGGAAGCCGAACTGCCTTTTGAAATCCTGGGATTTGATTGCGACAATGGGAGTGAGTTCTTGAACTGGCATTTGGTGCGTTATTTTCAGGAAAGGCCCAAGCGTGTCGGGTTCACGCGCTCGCGGCCTTACCACAAGGATGACAACGGGCACGTGGAGGAGAAGAACTGGACCCGGGTGCGCCAGCTCTTGGGGTATGAGAGGTTTGAAGACCCAGCGGTCCTTGTTCCCCTCAACGAATTATATCGGGAGGTATGGGGACCTCTGCACAACTTCTTTTTGCCGTGTGCAAAGCTGGAAGCCAAAAGTCGTCACGGAGCGAAAGTCAAACGCAAGCACGACAAGCCCAAGACCCCGTGTGATCGGCTGTTGGAAAGTGAACATGTGCCATCCAAAGCCAAGGAAGAGTTGCGAGCCAGGCGAGTTGCCCTTGACCCATTTGAACTTCACGACCGGCTGGAAGAGGGCCTGCGGCGCGTGCTTCATTTGGCCCGAAACTCCAGTCGGCCTACGGCCTCCTTGCGTTGCGGGCCAAATGAAGCAATATTGGAACAAGCATCGGTGTCATGACTTATGAGTCAACGACCCCCTCCCGCTCGGGTGCCTTCGGTGTCATTTATTTTTGCGGCAACACGGGGGGGCAAATTGGGGTCAGGGTGAATTCCCTATCATCTTGAAGTTCTGGAATACGCCGATTGTGAGCCTGTGCATTCATCGCAGGGATGGGAGTGTGAAGGGATTGATGAGAACGGTTAAAATTAAAATATATGCACACTGACCCAGTTTCCTTGGGAGCAAGCCGGGCAACTGGCATGTCATTCCGTTTGATTCCATGGATCCCCGATCCTTTCTTGGAGAACTCCATTTTTTTGTTCACTTCACTCATGAGGACTACATCGAGGAATTCGGCAGGGCGATTCTTGAAGCCATGGCCATGGAAATTCCCGTAATTCTACCCGGGTCCTTCCGCACCACTTTCAGAGAGGCTGCGATCTATTCCGAGCCAAAAAATGTCTGGCCGGTCATTTGCGAACTCTGGGCTGATGAAAAATCGTGGCAACTCCGCAGTGAAGCTGGAAGAGCATTTGTTCGCAGGAATTCGGGATGGGATCAGCTCGCAAGCCGACTGACCGAACTGCCCCCTGCGCAGGAATCGGATGAGCGGGTTTTCCTCAATCCGCCGCCTGATTCACAGGACCGGAAAATTTCGACCATTCCATGAAGAGCTCCCGGAAGACCACAACATCGGGATGATGTCGGCACGCATGGTCCGAGGCTTTGAGTCGGGCACTGCGCCATGTGGCCTCACTCCACAAAAGCGTTCTGCGGATCCCGGCGACAAGATCCTCCATGCCAAAGTAGAGAATGCCGGCATCACCCATAAAATCGACGAGATCCGCCACGGGAGGCACAAAACAAAGGCCTCCAGTTGCCATGGATTCAAACGTGGATGCGGGTCGGCCAAGCGGGTTTCCCACGGATAAATCCTCAGGGCCGACGGGGTGGATAAAAATGGAAGCGGCTCCAAAGAGCCTGCCGAGAGCCTCGCGGGACAATCCGGATTGGATTTCAGCGGGGGAACCCAGGGAATCTTTCAAGGCCATGAGTTCCTGAACCTTCGACTCATCAGACCAGGCACCAGCAAGGACAAAACGAAAATCCCGAAGTTCACCAGCGGTTTTGAAAGCCAGCAAAATCCCATCCTGGGAAATTCCGTCCGCCATGCAAACCACAAGGCGGGAGTCCTTCGGTTGGTCCGGCAGAAAGATTGTGGAATCAAAGGCAATGGCACACGATTTCAGCTTCGGGACAGCAGCTCCGAGCCGTCTCAATTGGTGGGGAGAGGCAAATGCGGCTGCAACGAAATCCTGATCAAAAAACGTGCGCTGGGCTGCCTCAAGATGGTCAGAATCCTGA
>JBGSVX010000522.1:0-10519 GCA_041752795.1 Terrimicrobiaceae bacterium | reverse complement strand
CAGAAATTTTCCATCATGTTTTCCCTCAGGCATTGGTTATTCCTTCTTTTTGCAGTGTTTTGCGGCCAGGTCCTTCCGGTTCCAGATGTGCTTGCCGGGCAGCCCGTGGTGATCCGGTATTGGGAGAAGTGGACGGGTTTTGAGGCGGATGCCATGCGGGAAATTGTGGAAGATTTTAATTCCTCCCAAAGCAGGATTCTTGTCGAATATTCCTCGGTGAGTCAGATCGATCGGCGGCTCACGTTGGCCATTGCCGGTGGGGTGCCGCCGGATGTTGCCGGGATCTGGTCTTCCAATCTCCCGGTCTATGCCGAAAACAATGCCCTGATGCCGCTGACCTCGCTGGCGAGGGAGGCCTGGATTCGGGAGGAGGACTATTTGCCGATTGTCTGGACTCTTTGCACTCACCGACAACATCTCTGGGCCCTGCCAAGCACTCCGGGAAACAATGCTCTGATATACAACAAAAAGCTTTTTCGCGAGGCGGGGCTGGATCCCGAGCGGCCTCCCCGGACCATTGCCGAATTGGAAGAGTTCAACGAAAAAATCTTCAAGCGGTCAGCGAATGGGCGGATCGAGCGAATCGGTCACCTGCCCGAAGAGCCCGGGTGGTGGAATGCGCTTTGGGGGTATTGGTTTGGAGGTGCATTGGTGGAGGGAGATGACGTGCTCACTTTGACGTCTCCGGAAAACCTTGAAGCTTATCATTGGGTGCAATCCTACCCTGAGCGTTTCGGTGCCGAGAGCCTGCTTGGCATGCGGGACGGGTTTGGAAATTTTGCCTCTCCGCAAAACCCATTTTTTACCGGACGGGTCGCGATGATCATGCAGGGAGTGTGGATTTATAATTATATCCAAAACTACGCGCCGGCTGATTTTGAGTGGGGCGTTGCGCCCTTTCCCACAAATGACCCCGAAAAGACCGGAAATATTTCCGTGGTCGAGTCCGATGTCTTGGTAATTCCCACGGGTGCCAAACATCCACGGGAGGCCTTCGAATTTCTCGCCTATGTGAATTCCCAGCAGCCCATGGAAAAACTTTGCCTGGGTCAGAGGAAGTTCAGCCCCCTGCGAGTATGCAGCGACGAGTTTTTTAATAAACACCCCAATCCCCACATTCGTACGTTTTTGGAACTCGCCAAAGGTCCCGGAGCAAAAACATACCCCCGCGTGGTCGCATGGAATTCCATCAGCGCCGACATGAAAAATGCCGTTAACCTGATCTGGACTGGAAAAGAGCCTGCGGAAGTGGCCCTTCAGGCCGTGCAGGAACGTCAGCAAAAAGTCCTGACCCGCGGGGTTGCGCGCTGGGAGAGGGTCGAAGAGAGTCTTCAAAAAACTTGGAACTCCCAATGACCGCATCTGAACGTCGAAACCTCCGCAACGGGCTGCTTTTTATATCCCCATGGGTGCTTGGGTTTCTGGTTTTTTGCGTCTATCCGGTGCTCAAATCCTTTTATTATTCCCTGTGCGATTATTCGATTCTGTCGCCCGAGGTATTTACCGGATGGCAAAATTATGTGGATCTGGCGGGCGATGAGGTTTTTTGGACCGCCGTTTCCAACACCCTATTTTTTGCGGTGTTTGCGATTCCACTGGGTTTGTTGCTGTCGCTTGCGCTGGCGGTTTTATTGAATTCAAAAGTCGGGGGACGTGGAGTGTTCCGCACCATCTTTTTTCTGCCATCCCTTGTGCCCATGGTGTGTCTTGCCGTTCTCTGGCAGTGGATGCTGAACGGGGACGTCGGGCTGGTAAATGACGCCCTGCGCATTCCCATGAATGCGATCAACTCGCTGCTTGGCAGTGACCTTCGCCCGCCCAATTGGCTGTCCGATGCCCGCTACGCAAAGTGGGGACTCGTCTTCACTGTAATGTGGGGCGTCGGAAACAGTGTCGTGATTTTTCTCGCAGGCCTTCAGGACGTTCCAACCCACCTCTATGAGTCCGCAGAAATTGACGGAGCCAATTTTCGTCAGAAACTCTGGCACATCACACTGCCGACGATCTCCCCGGTTATTCATTTCAACCTTATCATGGGCCTTATTGGGTGTTTCCAAGTTTTTGCAGTTCCCTATGTGATGACCGGTGGAGGCGAGGGGCCCGGACGTTCCCTGCTCTTCCTTGCCACCTACCTGTATCAAAACGCCTTCGAATTCTGGAACATGGGATATGCGTGCGCCATCGGATTCGTGATGTTTTTGATCATTCTGACCCTCACCCTGCTGGCCAACAAACTCTCTGAACGTCATGTCTTTTATGCCGGCAAATAAAAGGTCCATTTCTATCAGCACATTGCTTGTTTACCTCGCTCTCGGGATTGCGGCGCTTATGTTTTTGCTGCCGCTGGGCTGGATGGTTTCCACATCCCTCAAGCCTCTTAATGAAACCATGTCCGTTCCGCCCCGCTGGATTCCATCCACCATCCGATGGGAGAACTACCCGGAGGCCATTGCCGAGATGCGTTATTTCTGGAGGTATGCCGCCAATTCCCTGTGGATTTGTGTGCTGAGCGTGATTGGCACGGTGACAAGCAGCGCGCTCGCTGCTTATGGATTTTCGCGCATCGAGTGGCGGGGCCGGGACAAGGTTTTTCTGCTGTTGCTTGCGACAATGATGATTCCCTTTCCCGTGGTGATGGTTCCCATTTACGGACTGTTCAAGGATCTTGGATGGATCGGCACTTTCAAACCTCTTTGGGTTCCCGCATTTTTTGCCAGCGCTTTCAATGTGTTTCTTCTCAGGCAATTTTTCCTTGGTCTCCCGCGGGATATTTCCGAGGCAGCGAGAATGGACGGATGTTCGGAGTTCGGCATTTTCGTGCGAATCATCCTGCCATTGTGCAAACCCGCGCTTTTGGTCGTGGCACTTTTTCAATTCCTCTATTCGTGGAATGATTTTTTGGGTCCGCTGATTTATCTCACCGATCAGCGGGATTTCACTCTGGCTCTGGGACTGCAGAGTTTCCAAAGTCAGCAGGGAGGAACCGCATGGCATCACCTCATGGCGGCATCCACGCTGGTGTTGCTGCCGGTAATGATTCTATTTTTCTTCACGCAGAAATCCTTCATCGAAGGCATTGCCACATCGGGATCAAAGCAGTAATCACCTAGCTGTGCAAAACTCCGATCCAAAACTCGCGCGCACCATCGGGTTGTTTGCTCTCATCATTTATGGTGTGGGTGACATGGTTGGTGCGGGGATTTATGGAACGATTGGAGTCGCGGCCGGACATATGGGCAATGCGGTTTGGCTTTCCTTTCTGGTTTCCATGCTGGCCGCCCTGCTCACTGGCCTGACCTATGCGTCGCTATCGTCCCGCTATCCCTTTGCCGCCGGAACGGCCTATGTCGCGAAGAAGGCGTTTGGATCGGATTTCCTGTCCTTTGTTGTGGGGCTGGCGGCGATTGCATCCGGTTTGACCTCGATGGCTGCGGGAGGGCGTGTCTTTGCCATGACCCTTCAGCCGATTCTGCCAGCACTCGCTCCTATTTTCGTTTCGGCCATTTTCCTGGTGGCCCTTACGCTCATCAACTTTCGTGGAATCAAAGAATGTGTCTGGGTCAATGTGGTCTGCACAGCCGTGGAGGTGGGCGGGTTGCTTTTAATCATCTGGATCAGCATTCCCTATCTGGGATCGGTGAACTATTTTGAAGTGCCGGCCAAATCCGGGGGCCTGACCCCCGGGCTTGTGATGACCGGTGCCGTGCTGACCTTTTTCGCGTTTGTGGGTTTTGAGGATCTCTTGAACCTTGCCGAGGAGGTCAAAGATCCTGAGCGGACCATGCCGCGGGGTATCCTGATTGCGGTGCTTTGCACCACGATCATTTATGTGTTGGTGAGTCTCGCAGCGGTTTCTGTGGTCCCTTACGCCCGGCTGGCGGACCCCGCCAATGGGGCTCCGATGGCCCAAATTGCAGCAACGGCCTCCGGCCTCGTTCCTCCCGCACTCTTCACCGGAATCACTCTCTTTGCTGTGACGAATACCGCGCTGATGAATTTCATCATGGGATCCCGTCTGGTCTATGGCATGTCGCGTCAGAACCTGCTTCCAAACTGGATCGGTGTCGTGCATGCGGGTCGCAAAACCCCTCATCGCGCCATTCTTGTGCTGGCAGGGATTGTCGCGATTCTGATGCTGAGTGGTGGAGTCTCCGATCTGGCTTCCGCGACCAGCCTGTTGTTGCTGATGGTTTTTGCCCTGATGAATGCAGCTCTCATCCGGCTGAAATTTCACCGTTCCGAGCCGCACGGGAAATTTGAGGTTCCACTTTTTGTGCCGGTGGCCGGGTTGCTGGTTTGTCTTTCTTTGATCGTGGCAAGGGTCTCCAGCACGGCGGATGGATGGAAATCCACAATCATTGCCTCAGGAATCCTTGGATTGATCGGCCTGCTGTATCTGGCCCGCTTGCGGCGCGCTTAAGGGCAGGGGTCCTATTTGGGCGAAAGGAAGGACTTCATCTCTTCTTCGGTTCCGGTAAAGGTCACAAGGAAACAATAGCCGCCGCGTTCCGTGATCGCAGACACAAAACGTCCCGAGGTGCCAAGTTGCCATGAGTCTTCCCTGAGGCCACCAATGCCGAATGGACCGGCGGGAAAGCTCAGCATGTAAATGTTTTTCTCCCCATCGAGGACGGCCATCTGCGCGACGGTTTCGCCTTCATGCTGAAATGTTCGCACGCCCACGGCGTTCAAAGATTCCAAGCCGGTGGGAATATTCAACCCATCAAATCCCTGCATGGCAAACCAGTCGGGAAGGGTTTCCACTTTGACATCCACAGGGGCAAATTGTTCCTGTTTGGCCTTGCGTGCCACCTCAACAATTTTGGCAGCTTCCTCGGGGAAGGAACCTGCCCGTCCGGTGAATTGCCAGACAAGGATCGCAATCAACAAAAGAAATGCCATGCCTACGGCCAGCATGGCGGGATTTTTTGCCGAGAGGTGACTCTCGTGATGCGTGTAGCGGCTCATAGCATCAAGGCACTCTTTGCCCGGCGAAGGAGTCAGAGAGGTCAGGGCTTCTGCGGTTCCTTCGTCCAAAGAATCCATGGCTTTTTGCTCCTGAAGCCTGGCTCCAGTGGGTTCCAACCCAAGAATGGATGCCGACTCGGTGGAACTCAAAATATTCAACGTGCGAAGGACAATCAGAGAGCGGCCCGGCTCCAAGGCCCGGTGCAAATTTGCGAGGCCGGTGGGTAATTCACATTTTGCGGGAAATTTCAGGCTTCTCCGGCGCACGGCTGATACCAGAAGCCGGCTTCGCTTGTGCGGGTCCGATGAGGCGGGATGGCCGCGCACCTCTTGGACGGCTTCGGTGATAACCCGTCCCGCACCATCTTCGCAGCCCGTGAGGACCCAAGCCAGAAGGTAGGCTTTTCGCAATTCCTCATTTTCACTGACTTCCTCACTCATGCTTGGTCTTCAATAGGTGGATGTCTGCCGGGACACAAGAACAGCTTCTCAAACATAAGACGGGAGGGGGCATCGCACTCTGACAAAATAGTAAATCTGCAATGCATTAGATAAGCTTATATTATGCATAAAATGGATAAAAGTGCGCAAAAATAAGCATTGCTAGTGAGAATTGACCTCTGTATCCAGTCGCGACATGGTGATTCAACTTTTTCCCAAACGCCGAGCAGTTTCACGTGTATTCACACTGATCAGCTCATTTGTTTGGTTGGCCTCTGCGGGTTTGGTGACAGCTCAAACGACCACATGGAATGCGGCGATTGGTGCAAATTGGTCCCCTGGTACTTGGACGAACGGTTTGCCGGATTCCAGCACGGATGCCTTCATCCGACGGACATCTCTCACGGCGGTGACCGTGCAGAATGGACTCAATGCCCAGGCGCTAAATGTGTTTATTGGTTCAAACGGGGGCGCAGGTTCCAATAATGGCCGGGTGACCATTGCCTCTGGAGGGAATTTGGAGACGTTTGGGTTAACCGGAGTGACGGTCGGTCATCAGGGACACACCGGGGTTCTGAATATCAATGGCACGTTGATCACACGTAAAATCCAGGAAGGCACGGGCAGTGGCTCCATCAATTTTAATGGCGGCACCCTGATCGCCAAAGAGGACGGGGTTGATTTGATTTCCGGGTTCGAAAACGGGGATGTTCAGATTGCCAATGGGGGAGCAACCATTGATACCGCCGGGTTCTCTCTCTCCATCTCGTCGCAGCTTTCCAATACCCTTTTAAATCTGGGGTCGCTCAGAGTGATCGGTGGTGGGAATCTCACCCTGTCAAACTCGAACAATACCTACGCTGGCGGAACAACTATTTCCGATGCTTCAAGAGTCATTGTCTCCTCCAATGCCAACCTCGGGAACACACTGATCATTCAGAGTTTCCTGACCTTTGATGACGGCACACTGGAAGTGACCTCCAATATCCCGGGAATGAACCGGTTTACAACGTTAAACAGTGGGGGCGGGACCTATCAGATCAACGATGGCGTGACCCTTGCGCAGGCGGGGATTCATTCCGGGGCGGGTGCGCTTACGAAGAGAGGGAATGGCACTCTCGTCCTAACTGGAATCAACTTATTCTCTGGGGGGACCATCATCGAAGCAGGGGTTCTTCAGCTTGGAAATGGGGGGTTAACCGGCAGTTTGGGTTCGGGAGCCATTTTGAATAATGCGACTCTGACAATCAATCGCTCCAATCCCCTGCTGCTCCCATTTCTTCTTTCAAACACTATTTCCGGAACCGGGGTCGTGCGCCATATCGGCAGCGGGGTGACTTTTCTTCAGGGAAACAATACCTACTCGGGAGGGACAGAAATCACCAACGGAACTCTCTTTGCAGAAAACAGCAATTCTCTCGGAACCGGCAATGTCACGATGACCGGAGGTCGTCTCAGCTACAATGATGAGGTGAACCTCTCCAATCAGATCAGCCTTGATGGCAATGCAGAACTCTCGGTTTTCATTGCTGGCTGGGAGGCCGAGCAAAGTGGAGTGATCAGTGGCGCGGCGGATCTCACCAAAGTGGAAGACGGTCTGCTTTCACTCACATCAAACAACACACACACCGGCACAACATTCATAAATCGTGGCACTCTGCAAATTGGCAAAGGAGGCACAACCGGCTCAATCGTGAGCAATGTGGAGGTCGGAACTAATGGAATCCTTGCATTCAACAGAAGCAATGATCTTGATCTCACTGGCATCGATATCAAGGGTTCCGGCGTTATTTCTCAAGTTGGCAGCGGATCGACATTTCTTGGTGCCACGCCGAATTTCTCCGGCGAAGTCATCCTAAAGAATGGTGTCCTTGCGCCGATGGAGACCTTGACGGCCAAGGCCTTCACTTGGAATGACGGTGACATTCAAATGGATCTGGACGGAAATTCCCTGATCAATTTAACCAATAATTTTTCAAAAGGCGGGCCTGGTGCCGGTGGGTTCCTGATTAGCAGTGGGACCGAGGGCCAGACTTACAAGCTGGTAAATTTCACATCAACCAATTTTGTTGTGAGTGACTTCGCCGCTCAATGGGCCACCCCAAATGTGGTTTTGAATGGAATTTTCAACCTGACCCCGACCTTTCTGGAGTTCAAGGTCCTTACTGCCCAAGCCACGGGGGCCATTCTCCAAAACAGCAATCCGGTAAATATCCCAACCTTCGCGGACTTCACGGTCAATGGAACCGCATCAACCGGGGAGCCGAATGAAAGCAACACAATCAATAGCCTCCTATTTTTGCCATCCAGTTCCCTTCAGGTCTTTAATAACCTCACGGTGAATAGTGGAAAATTCAATGTGGCCGGCGGCATCGCCTCGCTATTCGGCGGGAATGTGATCACTCCGGGAGATTTTAACAAATTCGGTGCGGGAAATCTGATTTCCAATACGAACTTTCAGGTCGGCGGAGCAGCCAATATTCAGGGGGGAGGACTCATTGTGAATGGGCAACTCACTGCACCGGGGGGGCTGACCGTTTTTCAAAACGCCCTACTTGGTGGAAGTGGGATCATCAATGCCAATGTCTTCAACAATGGCACTACCGCACCCGGAAACAGCCCGGGCACGCTCACCATCAATGGCAACTTCTCCCAATCCTCCAGTGGAACTTTGCAAATTGAAATTGCGAGCCCGACGGTTTTTGACCGGCTGATTGTCAGCGGCGCAGCAAACCTTGCCGGCACCTTGCAGGTTCTCAATCTTGGAAAAAATCTCAAATACGGCCAGCAATACGCTTTCCTTCAGGCCGGAAGCATTAATGGCGAATTCGATCAAATCCTCATGCCGAATCCCTCTCGGTTCCGTGGTCGCTTTCTGACCAATGGGGGCCTTGGCCGCCTGCTCGTTGCACCAACAAGCTACACCTTGGTGGCCGAAACCCCGAATCAGCGCCGGGTGGCCAAAGCGCTTGATTCCTATATCCCGGCACGTGGCAATGACCGTGAAACCGTGAGTATTGCGCTCGACCTGCAAACCGAAGATCAATATCCGGCGGCCTTTGATGCCATCGCGCCGACTTTCCACGAGAGCATTGCGAATATTTCCATTGAACAGGCCTTTGCCCAGACCCAGTTGCTCAATCAACGCATGAGCAGTGTGCGCCTCGGGTCCCGCGCATTCCAGGCCATCGGGATGGACGCCGAGCCACTTGTTCACGACAAGGACGGCAAAAGCGTTGCAGACCCGAAGGATTTCAAATCTCAAATTTCAAATTTCCAATCACCGGCCTGGGCGATCTGGGCGCAGGGCAATGGAATGTTTGCGAAGGTCACCAATGTGAGCCAGGTGCCGAACTACCGCTTCAACAGCGGGGGATTCCTCTTTGGCGCAGACTACACGTTCGGCGGTTCGGACCATTCAAAATCCAACAGCCGGAATTCAAAACTCTCTACCGGCGTCTTCGCCGGATATCAGGGAACCTATGCCGACTACAACAGCGCAGGCCGCACCTCGATCAACTCCGCACTCTTCGGCGGTTACGCTTCCTATAGTCAGGGTGGATTTTATGCGGATACGGTCATCGCAGGTGGATACAATAACTACAATGTGCGCCGCTCGATTGAGTTTTCCACGATTGACCGCTCGGCCCGCAGCTCTCAGAACGGCGGCCAGTTCAGCGCGGCATTCAATCTGGGCTACGATTGGGAAATCGGAAAATTCACGCTCGGCCCGATTGCTGGACTGCAATACACGTATGTGGGCATTGCGCCCTTCACCGAAAGTGGGGCCGACAGCCTGAATCTGCGCGTGGGTCAGCAAAATGCCAACAGCATGCGCAGCACCCTTGGTGGTCGCATCGCCTACACTTGGACCGTCTCCGAATCCCTTGTCATCATTCCCGAGGTTCGCATGTTCTGGCTTCATGAATTCCTGAACAACCCGCGGGTCATTGGTTCTGCCTTGGACGGCGGAAGTGGCGAAAGCTTCGGCTATCTGACATCCACCCCGGACCGCGACAGCGTCTTTGCCGGAGCCGGCTTCTCCGCCCAGCTCGGCCCGAATTGGTTTGCCTCCGCGTTCTGGAACATCGATTTCGGTCGCCAGGATTTTCTCAATCACATCATCAGCGCCAACCTCGGCATGAAATTCTGATTGGGCTTTTTGTCATCCGGAAGGTCCGGGCTCGTTTCATGGCAGCGGCTCGGCGCGGGTGCGGTAGAATCTCCGGGGAGATAAATCCGGAGATTCCCCCGGGCCAACTACCATTCGTGGTGGGGTTCCGGGAATTTCTCCTTCGCTTCCAACGCCGGCAGCAGGACCACCATTCTCGGATGTGGCAACTGGAGTCCATGTCACCAGGTCCGTGCTGGTTTCCACAATAAGCCGCCACCCCCGGGCCATGGGATTGCGACCGAGCACGTAGCGGAGTTGGGAATTGCCTGGGCTGGCCTCCACATCATCCAAAACCGGAGATGGGGCCGGAGTTCCTCCGAAAAGAAAGTTGAGAAGATTGGGTTGTCCGCTTCCAAAATAGTCTGCAAGCGGATTGGTGACATTCGGATTCACAAGTTGTGACAGCGTGAGAAACTGGCTCAGCCATTGGGCGTAGGTTTGGCCTGCGGCTGGCACAGGATTCGCCGCGGCCTCGCCCAACCATGTGGCGAGATTGCTCGCGGAGAGTTCAGCCACGGGTCCATTCGGTCCGGTCAAGGCCGCAGCTTGTAGCAGGTTCTGTGTCAGAGAAGAATCCGGACGCCGAAGCCTTACGTACTCCACATCCGCGACCAAATCGGGATTTCCCACTCCGGCATTGACGATCCGGTTTTGGTGGTAGGGTTGCACAGGGCTCACATAGTTCCAGCCGTTTGCCACAAGGTTCCAATCCGTGTAGGTCGTGATGCCGACCTGAAGGGTTTCGGGAAGGTCGGGACGTTCAAAACGATTTTCAATAATCCATGGACCGTTGCCATGCCGGCGAAGCAGCAGGAAGGTGCTTCCGCGCCGCACGATTTGAAGCGTCGCATTTTCCTGTCCGGCCGGGACCCCGAGCGCTCTGGGGTAGAGCGTGGAGAGCCCATTGGTGGTGGTCTTCACTTCATACTGCCACTG
>JBGSVX010000521.1:0-2145 GCA_041752795.1 Terrimicrobiaceae bacterium | reverse complement strand
CATGACTACGCTTGTGGGCGGTTGTTTCGTGGCGAATTGGTATGGTTGGCATCGCATGAAGACGGGATACGAGGTCAACTCTAAGGACTACGCGCCCTATTTGCAGGCGAGGCTTGAGGAGGATTTCGGGTATAACGGATTTGAACTCAAGTGGCTTCAGAAGGCATGGGTGAATGGGTTCCAAGATCACACGCACCTGTTCGTGGTTAAAGGCGACGCGAACGGTCTTAGAGATGCGATTGAGGAGGCAACTGGTAAGGATCCGATACAGATTAACTTTTTCAGTGGTGGCAACTCTCGTCGCGACAGCGAAACGTCCGACCAGGCAGATCCGTGGAATGCCGAATACCCCTTCACAGAATTCGTGCTTCCATTCCGACGTCCGCTCTTGTAAGCCGTTGCAAGAGAATATGAAAGCCGTAATCCTCGCATTTTTTGCCGCTACAGCATTAACATCCGCGCAGCCCATGAAGCCCGAATTCCATTACACCATATTCATCGCTAAACCCGCAAAGGATGTTTGGAGCGCTTTGACCGAGAAGAAGACGATCGATCAATACTACATGGCACCAGTGCATACCCTAGAGATGAAGAAGGGCGGCAGGATCAGCTACGGCGGCGATTCAGAACTCATATCCGGGACAATTACCGAGGTCGAAGCTCCAAAGTCGTTGGTGTATACATTCAAGTTCGCTGGTTCGGAGGATCCTGAGACCCGGGTCGAATACCAGATCAAGCCAATTGGTGACGCGATGTGCTCACTGACGATTTCGCATACCGGATTTAAGGCAGCAAATCAAACCTTTGCCGACATCACTGGAGGATGGCCCGTGATCGCTTCGTCTCTAAAAACCCTCTTGGAGACGGGGCGCACATTACCTTGGCCACAGAAAGAGAAGCCCTAATATGCCGTGCAGTGACAACCCCTACCAGTCGCCCAGTTTCAATGATTTTTCGTAACTACAACACCAACCCCGTGATCGCCGCGCGCTCTGGCTGGTAGGGGTGCAGGCTCCCAACGTTGCCAACCTCTGTGACCTATTTTCCTCAGCGCCATGAAACTGTCTCTCAAGTCAAAAACAAGTCCACCTATGAAAACCATCATTGCTTTGTTACTATCCACCGCGGCTGTTTTCGCACAAGAGAATGCGATTGTCTTGGATCCAGGCTACAAAGCCGGGGAATATTCCTTCTCTGGAACCGTGGAGACCGAAATGGGTGCGTTCAAAACAACCCACACATTTACTGGAAAAACAAAGCACGACTCGTTTGAATGCAGTTGGGTCAACGATATGGGCGTGATGAAGACCCAAGGAAAGGTAAAGGTCGACAAACAGGGCGGCACAATGGCCATGGATGGCATGGCGGAGCAAAAGTTTACTGATCCAGCGATGGCGATAGCCTCTGCAACGGGAGTTTCCGGTGGCAGTGTCCATCTCATGTATGCCCTTTGGACAGGGGAGCAGTCGTCCGTTCTTCCCACCCAGAACGTAAAAATAACAAAATTGGAGGACAAAACTGAGGTTTCCGGGGACAATGGCAGCAAGGCCCGGCATTCGGTCGTGACGATTGTAGCGGGAATGGTGGTTTCGGTTAAGAGTGAATTCGATCCCAGTCTGGAAAAGAAACCCGCGGAGGAGCCTGAGATGAGCGAGCAACAAATCAAAGACGCTCTGAAAGCCATGGGCAAACCGGAAACTCAGGAAGAGATTGATAAACTCAAAGAAATGATGAAACGTGCGCAGAACTCCATGGCCAATCTGAAGGACAAGATCACCACAACCACGAAGGTGACTGTAACGGGATTGCCGAAATAGGTGCATTCCTCAGGGTGGGAATATGTCATCCAATACCGCCCGGTTAGTACCATGTAGAATACGATGTGAACAAGTCAGTCGTGGTACCGGCGGACAACGCCTCATAGTTCGCTTCGCTCTGGACGTCCAATCACAGCCGTGCCACACTTTTAAGGTTCGTCGAAAATAGAAATCTCATGAAAACACTTTTTTTCATAGTGACCGCCTGTATATCTGTGGTGACCGGGGCATTCTCGCAACTCGTCCCTGAGGCCCATACTGCCGACATGAAGCAACTGGCAGCGGACATTCAAAAAAAGTTACCTGTCAAATGGAGACTTGAGATGAC
>JBGSVX010000520.1:0-2885 GCA_041752795.1 Terrimicrobiaceae bacterium | reverse complement strand
TTTCAGTCTTATTTTCAATGGCGTCGATACACAGGTCTTTCAATGCTACCTTGATCATCTGGCAGAGAACGTTCCGGCCAAACCTTCCAAACGCTACATTCTCATTCTCGACAATGCCTCATGGCACAAGTCCAAAAGTCTCAACTGGCATCACTTTGAACCTCACTTCCTGCCTCCTTACAGTCCGGATTTCAATCCCATCGAACGGCTCTGGCTGCGATTAAAATCCGACTTCTTCTCCGACTTTATCTCTCCCTCTCTCGATGTACTTAACGAGCGCCTTTGTGCGGCTCTGTGCCACTTTATGCGTTCCTCTCAGACCGTAGCCTCTCAATGCGCTTTCCGGAAATGAATTTCGAGAGATGCTCTAATCGTTTGCGAGCCGATAAAAAACGGGAGCCATCAATTCCAATACGGTGCCGGAAGCAGAGAAGGCGTCAGTGCAAAATATAAACCTGCCGTTGGGATCCCGGCGGCAGTGGTCGCAGTGATTCTATTTTGTACGTTTTTTAGAGCCGAGCAGGTCCTTGGCATGCGCGATCGCGGGGGCGGACTGACCACCCAGCATTCGGGCAATTTCCTGGACGCGGTTTTCGTCAGAGATCGAGTGAAGCAGGGTGCGGGTTCGTCCGTCGCGAACTTCTTTGGAAACAACGAAGTGGTGATGCGCCGTGGCAGCCACTTGAGGCAGGTGGGTGATGCAAAACACTTGGCGGGATTCAGCAAGCTCGCGCATCCTGGCCGCCACGCGGGTGGCAATTTCTCCGCCGACATTGGCATCAATTTCGTCAAACACGAGGAGAGGCACATCGTCCTGTTCGGCGAGAGCGCCTTTAAGTGCAAGCATCACGCGAGAGATTTCGCCGCTGGAGGCAATGGCACGCAGCGGCCGCGCGGCCTCCCCGGGATTGGGAGAAAAAACAAATTCAGCCAACTCGTTGCCGTGAACTCCCGGTTCGGAAAGAGGCTCCAGGGAAATTTGAAATCCACACTTTTCGAAACCAAGGTCCTTCAGTCCGGAAGAAACTTTTTTTTCCAAAGTTTGGGCAGCGGCCGTGCGTTGGGAAGTGAGCTTGGAGGCAAGGCTCTTCAGCCGGGTTTGGGCAGCCTGAATGTCCGCATCCAATTCTCCGGCCCGTGCCGTGCGGCCCTGAAGTTCCAGCAAACGTTTTGAGGCCTGCTCACCAAAGGCGATCACTTCCTCCACGGAAGCTCCATATTTTCGTTTGAGAGATTGGAGAAGGTCCAGGCGGTTCTCGACGGCCTCCAGAGCGGCAGGGTCTGCATCAAAGGAGCTCACATAATCCTGCACCATGAGATCCAGTTCCCGGAGGGCTTCGAAGGCGGTTTCTGAAAGGGCGGCGAGGTTTTCGGTTCCGGGATCAAGTTTGGCGAGGTCACGGGTTGCCCGAACGGCTTCCGTGATTCCTTCCATCAGCGAGTTTTCCTCACCGGAAATCCTGGCCGAAAGAGAACCGCAGATTTGCAAAATTTTTGCCGAGTTGGCGGCGGCACGGTGACGGCTTACGAGCCCCTCCTCCTCACCGGCCTGCAATGATGCGGCATCAATTTCGGTGCACTGATGGGTCAGCAGGTCCATTTCTCTCAGGGCCGACTGCTCATTTTCGTGGATTTCCCGGTGTTCTTTTTCGAGAGCCAACAACTCTTTGCGAGCCTGGGAGTAATCCTCACGAAGCCCGTCCAAACCCGCATAACTGTCCAGGAGCCGGGTTTGGTGTTCCCGCCCGAACAGGCTTTGGTGATCATGAGGCCCATGCAGGTCCACGAGCAGATCGCCAAGCGAGCGCAGAAGGGTCAGGGTGCAAGCCGAGCCATTGATGAACTGACGTCCGGCGCCTTCTGTCGAAAGTGAGCGCTTGAGCAAAAGGCGTCCGTCCTCACAAGGTTCCACCCCGGCTTCTTCCAATAACTGGGTCAGACGCTGATCCTCCACTCCATCAAAGACGGCCTCCACGGTGCTCGTTTGCTGACCCGTTCGGATCAGGGACCGGTCCGCCCGTTCGCCAAGCAGAAGGCTGAGAGCTCCAATGATCACACTTTTTCCAGCTCCGGTCTCGCCGGTGATTGCCGTAAAACCAGAGTGTGGCTCCCAGTGAATTTCTTCCACCAGGGCGAGATTTCTAATTCGTAAGGAGGTCAGCGTTGCGGACATGGCATGGAATATGGCAGTCTTCACGCCACAAAGAAAGCGATGCAAGATTTGGAAGTAACTTTTTTGGGGACGGGCACCTCGCACGGCATTCCGGTGATCGGGTGTGATTGCCGGGTTTGTGCTTCCGAGGACCTCCGCGACAAGCGGTTGAGAACATGCGCGCTCCTGAAAACCACCGAAGCCATCCTGCAAATTGACACCCCTCCGGATTTTCGGACCCAATGTTTGAGGGAAAACCTCCAGCGTTTGGATGCTGTGATTTATACCCATTCCCACACGGACCACATCCTCGGTTTCGACGATTTACGGAGGTTTTGTGAGATCGAAAACAAGGAAATGCCGATCTATGCATCGCCGGGAACCTTGACCGATCTCAAGCGGATTTTCGGATATGCCTTTGGTGACCTGCTTTACAAAAATTACATTCGTCCTCAGGCCCACGTGATCGATGGTCCCTTTCAAGTCGCCGGCCTTGATGTTTTCCCGGTGCAATTGCCTCATGGCCGGATGATGACCACCGGGTTGGTGTTTTCAAAAAATGGGAGGAAGCTCATCGCGTATTTCACTGACTGCCAGTCCGTGCCGCCTGAGGCCATCGAAGCAGCCCAACATGCCGAAGTTTTGGTTATTGATGCCCTGAGACATTCTGCTCATACGACCCACCTGTCCCTGAACGGGGCCATTGCGGTAGCAGGAGAAATTGCCGCAAAAA
>JBGSVX010000519.1:0-12191 GCA_041752795.1 Terrimicrobiaceae bacterium | reverse complement strand
GAATGCGATCTACATGCTTCTCTGTCCGGAGGTGCACCGAAGCGCCGGGCTGTGGGATCGGCTGTTGCTCGATTCCGTGCCGAGTCGCGATGTGCAGGTTCGCTTTTCCTGGGAGACGCAACTCACATATGAATTGGCATCCAAAAAATTAAAGCGTGGCGAGCCGGTCCGAATCAAAGCATTCGCTGCCGGCATCGGGCTGAGTGTGATCCTAGTCTGCGACCGCCTGCTTCGTGACGGGCATGACCCCAAACTGATCCGCGCTGTGATTTCAGACCGGGATACGGCCCACTGCAAAAAGTCCATTCGCCTGATGAAAAAAATCTCGAGCCTGCGTCAACACATCGACTCAACGGGTCAGTGGAGTCATGGAATCTTCGCACAACCGGAAGACATTTTTTCTGCGGAGGGAGCATCCGGTTCCGAGGCACCTTATGACGTGGTCACGGCTGTGGGAATTCTCGAATATTTCACGGGTCATACCTACACAACCACCGAGGAGCGGCTTGGGGAGCCGATACCATCAGGCCCCCCGACTGCGGATGACCTCCTGAGCGCCGTTGCCAAACAAACCGCAGATGGTGGTCATCTTATCATCAATACCCACCGGGAAGCCGCAGCCACGAGAATCCTGGAGGTTTTTGGCAAGCGCTTCCGTTATCGAAAACCAGAGAACTTGCTGACCCTTGCTCAGTCCGCAGGATTTCGTGCGATTGGCAAACGGTTCTCAGCGAATGTTTACGATGTGGAGGTTTTCGAAAAGCAGGGTTGATCGGACTGACCAAGCTAAAAATCGGCCATATTCAAGCAGCCACGAGTGGACGAACTTCCTGCCGGAGTCGCCTGCCAATCGTGTCCTCCGCCTTCTCAAGGTCGTGGCGGGCCTGGAGATTCAGCCAAAACTGCGGAGACATTCCAAAGTAGTGTCCAAGACGCAAGGCAACCTCCGCCGTGACCGAACGCTTCCCGTTAACAATCTGGTTGATCGTCATTGGGGAAACCCCAAGCGCCGCTGCCAATCCATTCTGGCTTAGACTGTGCGGTTTCATAAATTCCTCAAGCAGGATTTCCCCCGGAGTGATGTCACTGAGATGGCTTGCGTGGTTCATGGTGGTTTAGTGGTAATCGGCGATTTCTACATTGTGCGCATTGCCGCTTTGCCATTCAAAACAGATGCGCCACTGGTCGTTGACTCGGATGCTGTGCATGCCGGAGAGTTCGCCCCTGAGGGCTTCCAACCGGTTGCCAGGCGGAACCCTCAGCGAGCACAAATCCGGCGCGGCATCAATCATCAACAACTTTCTGCGCGCGATACGTTGGATATCGTGCGGAAGTTTTCGGGAGTGATGGCGGCGCCAGATTTTTTCAGTTTCAGCGCAGGCAAAACTCTCAATCACTTCTTCACCATATCGCGTAACGATATAGTGTCAAGACCCTCGGTGAGAAAACGAGAACGTCGAAAAATCCGGCGCCCATGGCGCTTCGCGCATTGAGGGGGGCATACCACGTGGCATTGGCATTCTGCCAATGATCCAAACAATTCAAAGAGGTTAAATTCATCCCCAGACCTCTATCTTTCTGGGGTAGATGGACTCTCCGCAGAGGCACTCCTCAACTTTTTGATTTCATTGCAGAACACCCGGAAGGGGGCGGTCCCGGAACTTATAATTTCGTCGAAGCTGGTAGCGCCGTAAAATGAAGTGGTGGTGCACACCACCGGGGTGATCACGGCTTTTCCGCAGGTGAACTCTTCAATTTTTTGATCTCTTTGAGGGCCTCGGGCGTGAAGTCCTTGTCTTCAAACACAACTTTCGTATTCAGCCGGGAGCCTTCCACCTCGGTGCTCGAATCACCGCGCGGACCTTTAACCAAGAGGTTAGCCGGGATGTTCTGGCCTTTGTCATTTTTTGTAACCAAGGTGGTTTCAATGCGACGGGTCCCCCCACCGGAAGATAAATATTTTTCCACACGCAGCGGAACAAGCCGCTCGGGGTCCACCCAACTGCGAACGCGGGAATAGATGGAGGATTGCGTTTTTCCTGGTGAGGATTCAAGGATCTGACAGTTCACTTTGCCAATCATCTCTTCCCCCTGAAGTGACTGATTCTCCCATGTGTAAAAATTTTCAATGAGGTCAGCGAAGGCCAGGTCGCTGCCGAAGAGGGGATCTCTCAAATTCCCGGGCCCCAGCGCGGAAGATTTGTCAGGTGGGAGAAACTGCATTCCGGTGGGCGCCTGGTTACCGGATTTTTTGAGAAGCACGGATTCTCCCTGACGTTCCTTAGGCCAGAGGATTTGATAAATCACTTCGGTGGATTCTTCGGAGCGGCGCTGAAGGATTTGGAGTTGGAGAACTTTGTTTTCCGACGCGCTTTTGATGACGAACTTCAGCCGGATGTGTGAGGACCCGTCCTGTTGCAGTGTGCTGAGATTCGCTGTGAGTTCCTTGGCGCTGAGGGCTGGCGGGTTGGCTGCGTGGGCAGAGGGAACCTGCAAGGAAAACACGAGAACGGCTGTCAGTGCGAGGGATGTTGTACGGTGTCTCATGTGGGAGTGATTAAAGGTGGACGAGGCTGCAATGCAGGTCAGGGGACCCGCCCGTGAAGGAGTTGGCTTTGCTGAGCATGTCAAATATCAGACGGGCGGGACGCCCGTTCCCCCTGCTTGCCGTGCGGGGGATTCTTCTGCGAACAAACGTTCGAGTTCCTCATCCGAAAAGGCGTCAATATCCACCGTTTCCGCAGCCACGGGTTCTGGCGCTGGTTCTGAAGCTGGAGAGGAGCCACCTGATTTTGAACCGGCGAGGTGCTCGCTGATCAGAGCCGCGATCTGGGCAATGGTTCTGGCCCGCATCAGACTTGCCGGCGGAAGGGCAACCCCCAGCGCACTATCCAGCGATGTCTCAATTTCCACGGCCATGAGAGAATCCAAACCAAGGTCCGTGAGCGGTTGATCCGGCCTCAGATTCTCGGGTTTTACCCGCAGGACCGAACCCACAACATCCAACACAGCGGTCAATATAATTTCATCCCGGTTCTCCGAGGTCGCCGATTCAATTTTCAAACGCCAGTCACTTTTTGCGCCTGTGGCATTTTGAGTTTCGACGCCATCGGCAAACAGACGCTGCATGAGTGGGTTTTCCTGACTTCCCCGAACGGAGGATCGCCACTTTGTCCAATCAGCCCGAAGCGCCATAGCTTGCGCGGTGCCGGAGGACAGGAAGGACTCCATGAGTGTGGTCACCTCCTTGGGTTGAAGTGCGATGGTGCCCTGACGTGCCAGATATTCTGCCACGCGTTCGTTGCGGGCCACGTAGCCTTCGCCACCGAGCGCACCCCAATTGATGGCGAGTGCAGGGAATCCGAGGGCATGGCGGTGATGAGCGAGCGCATCCAGGACCGCATTGGCCGCCGCGTAGTTGGCCTGTGCAGGATTTCCAAACGTGCTCGAGACGGACGAAAACATCACAAAGTGATCCAATGTGAGGCCCAACGTTTTTTCATGCAGTAGCCATGCTCCCATGGCTTTGGGGTTCAGGACGGCGCTCATTCGGTCCGGCGTGAGAGCGGAAATGGGGGCGTCGTCAATGACCATGGCCAGATGGAAAATCCCTTTGAGTGGATGACCGGATTTGGAAATTTTGGAAAGGATTGTGTCAATATCCTTCGGTGAGCCCGCATCTGCCAGAATGACCTGCGTTTCGACGCCATGGGCGCTGAGATTTTCAAGGAAGGCCTTCGCTTCCGGGGTTGAGGGACCGCTTCGGCTCGTGAGGGCGAGGTGACGTGCACCGCATTCCACAAGCCATGAGGCCACCACGCGCCCGAAGCCACCAAAGGCTCCGGTGATTAAATACACGGCCTCCGGGTCAATCGCAAAGGGCCGGGCAGGCGGTTCTCCTCGCATCGAAAGGAATGGCCCCGGAAACGAGACCAGCATTTTTCCGATGTGTTTGCCTTGGGCCATATGACGGAACGCCGCGTCGATCCGGCACGCCGGGAATGAGCGGAACGGCAAAGGATGTAAAATTTTCTTGGATGCCATGTCGGCAATCACTTGAAGAAGCCGACGGGTGCGTTCCTCATCCCCACCAAAAATGGCATCCATGGCGACCACATGGAAGGAGGCGTTTTGACGCAGCGGCCAAAGGGGAATACGCGTGTTTTGATAAATATCGCGTTTTCCGATTTCGATGAAACGTCCGAACTCCGCAAGGCAGGAAAGCCCCATCGGAATCGCTTCCGAGGCCAGAGAGTTGAGCACAACATCCACGCCTTTGCCGTTTGTGAGTTGCATCACAGCGTCGGCAAAATCTCCGCGTCGCGAGTCGATCACATGACGGACCCCCAGGGTTTCCAACAGCGCGCGTTTGGTCGGACTCCCGGCTGTGGCGATAACTTCGGCGCCAAGGTGATGGGCAATTTGAATGGCGGCCATGCCCACGCCTCCTGCACCCGCATGCACAAGAATGGTCTCTCCAGCCCGCAGATGTGCGACGGTTTCCAGGGCATGCCATGAGGTCATAAACACCACCGGAAGGGTCGCGGCCTCTTCAAAGGTGAGGCCTTCCGGAATTGGAAGCACATCCCCGCCCCTTGCCAAAGAATGTGTTGCCAGTCCAAAGACCGCCAACCCGAAGACCCGATCGCCAGGCGCGACATGGGTCACATTGCTGCCCACGGATTTCACGATGCCTGCCACTTCGTCTCCAAACACGCGGGCATCCGCGGTCTCCGCAGGATACAAAGCCAGGGCTTTGAGCACATCCCGGAAATTCATTCCGGCCGCCATGACTTCAATTTCAACTTCTCCCGGCCCGCAAACCGGAGGAGGAAATGCGACCAACCTCAGCGAATCGAGCAGCCCGCGTTCGCGGGATTCGAGACGAAGGCGAACCGAGCGATCCAGCACTTTGTCCTCGCGAAGCAGGCCGCGGGCGATACGTCGGACGTAACGGGCCTCGCCACGGAACGCGATTTCCCGCTCGGAATCCGCTTGAAGGATTTCGTTAAAAAGAAGGGCTTCCTCGCCGTCCGAGGCAGCCGGTGAGAGATCGATCCCACAACATTGGATGTTGGGATATTCATTGGCCAGGACCCTCAAAAACCCGAGAGCCGGAGCCTGCCAAACAAAGACCGGCTGCGGGCGGCCAACGGCCTGTGCTCCCCGCGTGATGAGGTTCATGCCAAGGCGTTTGCCCGGCCCCATTTTTTCCAAGGTGTTCGTGAGAAGAAGCAGGGTGTCCGTGATGGCCCATGGGGACTTCGCAGAATATCCATCAAGGCACCACATCATGACAATGCGCTCCGGAGGCGCGTCCTGACAGGCGGCGAGCAGTGAGGACCAATCTTCAGCGGCCTCTCCATTCATTGTGATGGTGTCAGGATCTTTGATGGAAAATTTCTTGCCACGGGAAATAACCCGGCACCGGATTCCGGCGGTTCGTGCGATGGACGCAAGGCGGTTTCCGTGTCCTCCTTCATCGGCAAAAATGAGCCAGGATTTTTCTGTTGTCGCAGTGAGCGCAGGGGCTGGAAGTTGTGTGGGTTTGCTCCATGCTTTGCGCGCCATGAGGCCGATGATGCTCTCATCTCCATTCGGACGCAGCAGTCCGGGCAGCGAAAATACTCCGTCAAATCCCGTTTCGCGCAGGGCCGTTTCCCATTGGGTTCGCGTTAACAGTGGATGTTTTTGTCTCAGGGCGCGGTCCGTAAATCGCCACCACCCACTGGTGAGGCCAAACACCGCATTCACCCAAAGGTGCGGAGAACCGACATCCACAAAAAGCAGGTTTCCACCCGGAACCAAAAGGTCTTGGAGATTGGAAAGTGCTTTTTTCACATCACTCACCGCATGCAGCACATTGGCTCCCAAAATCAGATCAAAGGACCTGGCCTCCAGTTCCTGATCGGTTCCCGGTTTTTCCAAATCGATGATTTTGAATTCGACCTCCGGGAAGGACGCGAGTTTTTGGCGGGCGGCTGGAAAAAACGAAGCGGAGACATCACTGAACGTGTAAGAATGAAGTTCCCGTTCCAGCAGAGGCAGAACCATGGAAGTGAGCCCGCCCGTTCCCGCACCGATTTCAAGAATCCGCAGGCCGCGACCTTCGGGAAGGTTTGCGGCCAGTTCCTTCACAACCTGTCCAATCGCCGCGAGCCATGGGCTGACGGCCGGAGAATCGCCGTAAAACTGATCCAGCAAATCCGTGGTGGCACCAGAAAACAGAATTTGCACAGCATCTTTTTCGCCGCGCAGAATCGGCCCGAGTTCGGACGTTGTGGCCTCGGAGAGGAGCGCATCCGGAAGGTGACCCGGAAATTCTTCGATGTGGGCACGAAGGGCCTTCTCCCGCGTTGATGCTGCCGCATGAAGCGCTGGCGTACATTTGTAGCCGGCTTTGGATTTGGTTAGAAATTTGTAATCGATCAAATTGTCCACCAATTGCTCAAAAGACGGACGCATCGAATCGACAACATGAAGGGATTCCGCCGTGAACGGCTCACCGGCCTCTCCGATCATTTGCTCAAATCCGAAAGCGACCTGAGCGGCTGCGAGAGCATCTGCCGCCGCATTGGCCGCTTCCAAATGATCCCTGCCGCGCGCGTCAATGACCTCCTCCAATGCAAGGCGTGCCACTTCTTTCAAATGATCCAATGCCGGCGGTTCCGGGCAAATCATTGGCGGAAGCTTCGCCTGTTTTTCCCATGCCACATGGTAGGTCACGTCGCGGCCTTTGCCTGTCCTTCCCGACCTGCGGGCACCCTCCACACTGATCGCGCGGAATCCCTGAATGCTCACACAGGGACTGCCGGATTCATCAAAAATTTCGATCCCGCCTTCAACGAGTTCATCATTCGCATGAACCACGCTCGAACGCACAAGGCCGGAGGAACCCGGAGAACGCAAAAACAGGATTTTTGAAAATCGAACGGGAAGCCGGAGTCCGGCCGTGCGGCCTTCAACGGTGGCAGCGCCCGCAGAAAAAATTTGCAGGGCCCCATCAAAGAGAACCGGATGCAGGGCATACTCTGGCGCACGGGAGGAAATTTCTTCCGAGAGGGAAACCCGCCCGGTTGACGTTCCGGCGCCTGTGGTAAGTTCCCGGATCGGACGGAATTCCGCTCCGTAGCGTAGGCCCATCTCGCTCATATGTTCGTAAAATGCGGTGACATCACGCTCCTTGGAACCAGTCGGGAGGCCGGTCTTCCATGCATCCCTCGCAAAGGCGGAGTCTGTTCTTTCACTGCGCAAGGAGCCCACGACATGAACCGACCACGTGGCACTGTTTTCGAAGCGGCTCTGAATCGTGAAAGTCTGGCTCGTGGAATCCACGGTCACCTCAATCAACAACCCCGCGACTTGCTCGGGCAGGATGAGAGGTTTTCGAATTTCAAAATCCTCCACAACAAACGAAGCGCCCTCAAAGAGCTGGATGCCGGCCTCGAGCACCAATTCCACAAATCCTGCCGCCGGAAAGATGGTGAGGTTTTCGACCCGGTGGTCCTTGAGAAATGCCATGTGTCGGCCATCAAGCCGAGCGATCCATGTCGGCGTGGCCCGCGGGAGTCGCACGTCAAGCAAGCCGCGCCCACCGCCGGCCAATCGGCCTTCGCGGGTTTCCTGGCATTCGTTCCACCAACGCTCGCGGTCCCACCCGTAGGAGGGCAAATTCAAGAGTTTTCGCGAAGGAGTGATTTTTTCGAAATTGAGCACCACACCCGCCATGTGCAGGTCCATCGCCGTTTCCAAGAGGGATTCCTGTTCCCGCTCCCGGCGCATGGAGGCATAGATGGCAGCTTTGGCAGTCTCGGACGCAAGGCATTCTTGAATCGAACGAACCAAAGCCGGGTGAGATCCAATTTCGAGCCAGATATCAATGCCATGCTCACGGGCTGACCGCACGGCTGGCGCAAACTCCACCGGAAGTTGAACACCGCGAGCCCAGTGACTCGCATCACAGTCCGTGCCCACTTGACGCTTGCCGGTCACCGTGCTGAAAAATGGAATCGTTTCTTCCGCAGGGGCAAGCCCGGGCAGGGCCACCAGAAGGGCCTCCGCCGCTGGCTGCATCATCGCGTGATGAAACGGATACTCGACCTTCAAAAAGCGCGCGAAGATTTCCGCGGCTTCCAACTCGGCGGCCATGACCTCCAAGGACGATTTTTTGCCGGCGAGGGTCAGAGAGCGCGGACCATTAAAAGCGGCGATGCTCACGGTTCGGTCATGACGTGCAATCAAAGCCATTGCTTCATCCGGCGACATGCCAACAGCCAGCATTCCTCCGCCTTCCGGCATGTGGTCATCCATGCACTTTCCACGAAGCACGATAATCTTTGCGGCTTGGTCCAAAGTGAGGATTCCTGCCACACAGGCTGCGGCGATTTCCCCGACACTGTGTCCCATCACCGCCGTGGGCTCGATGCCCCATGATTTCCAAAGAGCGGCGAGGCCCATTTGAATCGCAAAGATGGCAGGCTGGGAAACCTCGGTTCGATGCATTTGGGATGCGGCCTCCGGGCGGGAGAGTTCTTCAACAAGCGAAAAGCCAGCCCATGGCTTCATGGCCTGCTCGCAGTCTTCAATCATTTTCCGGAAGACAGGTTCCATCTTCATGAGCTCGCAGCCCATTTCTGCGGCTTGGGTTCCCTGACCGCTCATCACAAATCCCACGCGCAAGGAACGTTCAGGCCGGGGCGTGAAGGACACACGGGATTTTGCAGGGGTTTCTCCCTTGGCAAATTCCGTGAGTTCCCGAGCCACTTCCTCCATGGAACGGGCGGTCATGGTCAGGCGGTGCGAATGATGATTCCTGCGGGCGCCCAACGAATAGGTGAGATCCTCGACCAACGGGGAATCTCCGTTTCGCAGGGAATGATTTTCAATCCACTGCGCAAGATTGCCCGCGACGGATTTCAGGGCCGCCTCCGAACGGGCGGAAATCATCACCGGCCATGAGCGTCCGGCAGCAGGTTGTTTTTTTGACCGGGAGGTGACCGTTTGCGGGGCTTCCGCCAGAATGATGTGCGAATTGGCTCCTCCGAAGCCAAAGGAATTCACTCCCGCCATCCGGGGGGAGCCATTCTTTGAAGGGAATGGCTCGGTGCTCACCGGGATGCGGATTTTCAGTGCATCAAAATCAATGTGGGGATTGGGTTTTTTGAAATGCAGGCTGGCAGGGATTTTTTTGTGTTTGAGAATCAGAGCCGCCTTGATGAGGCCCGCGATGCCTGACGCCGTCTCGAGATGTCCAAGGTTCGTTTTGACCGACCCGATCAGCAAAGGATCATCCTCCGGGCGGTCCACGCAAAGTGCCTCGGCAAGCGCATGCGCTTCAATCGGGTCTCCCACGGCCGTACCGGTTCCATGGGCTTCGACAAAACCAATCTGCGCGGGTGCCACTCCGGCGTCCTCGCAGGCTTCCTGCACAAGCCGTGCTTGGGCCTCGGGGCTGGGAAGGGAAATGCCATTTGTGTGGCCGTCCTGGTTCACCGCCGAACCCAGAATGACCGCGTGAATCGGGTCTCCATCAGCAATCGCATCGGAGAGCTTTTTCATGAGAATCATGCCCGCTCCCTCTCCACGAACAAAACCATCCGCCGAGGCATCAAACGCTTTGCATTTGCCTTCCGGCGACAACATCCCGGCTTGCGAAAATCCGATAAACCCATCCGGCGTGATCATCACCGTGACGCCACCTGCCATGGCCGTGCGGCATCGTCCGGAAAGAATGTGCTCGCAGGCCACATGAACCGCCGTGAGTGCGGAAGAACACGCCGTGTCCATCGCGATGCTGGGGCCGCTCAGATTCAAACAATACGAGATGCGATTCGCGGCGATGCTGTGCGCGCTGCCAATCGGGGTGTGCGAACTGATTCCCGTGCGGTCCGTGGGCGTGTGCTGGAGTCCCTGATAGTCATTGTGCGAAATACCCACAAACACGCCGATGTCCGTGCCTTTTTCAAAATCAAGAACCACGCCCGCGTCTTCGATGGCTTCCCATGCCGTTTCAAGCAGAAGACGCTGTTGGGGGTCAATGTAAGGGGCCTCCCGCGGCGAGATGCCAAAAAACTGAGGATCAAATTGATCAATCGACGAGAGGAATCCCCCGCGCTTCGCAACGGATTTTCCCGTCAGCCCGGGCTCCGGATCGTAAAACCGCTCCACATTCCAGCGGTCAGCCGGCACGTCGCAAACCCCTTCCCGCTCCTCAATCAACAGGTTCCACAGCGCATCTGCATCATTCACCCCTCCGGGAAACCGGCACCCGATTCCTATGATGGCAATGCCTTCGCGTTTGTTTTGATTTGAATTCGGGATCGGTAAGTCAGGCATGGAAGTAAATTTCGGAATAATTTGTCTCTGTTAATCCGAGGCATATCAAGTTAATCGAAAAAATCCTACCACCCCCGGTCCCGACCCAAAATGGGGTGACCACCCCATTTTCTTTCGTTTTCGCCTCTTTCCAGATCCGCTGAGCGATGCCAATCTTACAGGGATTGCTGACCCCAGTTTCCGCATGGTGTCGTTTTGCCTCGCGGAATCCCGTCCAACAAGCATGCCGTTCGGAAAGTGGCAGCGGATCGGGCGACCCTGACAGCCGACGGAAGGGAAACAGGCTTGCCTCAGGCAAGAGCGCAGAGTCCAACCTGGACCCCTCACCGGAGGCACAATGAGTAAACACCTTAACAGCCGGCACATCCACGTGCGGCGTCATGGCGACTTCCCAGCCCTGAGATTCACTTCAAAACCCAGGGAGGTGACGGCACACAAAAAGCTGGAACCCTCTGGAACGGAGGATGATCTGAGCAAGGTCTTGGAACGTCTGCGAAAGAATGTCTCCAACCGTCCGAAAAAGAAGGCCCCCCTGCTCAGCCCCTGAAATCCATTTTGGGCAAGAACGCAAGCGATGCATCCCGTTTTTGTGAAGGGCTCAGGCAGGGAAAACATCTCAGCATCGGGGAGAAAGACACGGTGAACTGCCATGTTTAAAACTGACGAAGTTATACCAAATACACAGCGGGATAGGTATAAAAACTCGGGCACCTCGGCGATGTGCCCCTACCGATTTTTGGCAGGAATGACTCGCCGAGGCGTCCGTCGATTTGACCTGTTTCGTTGTAAAAATGGCATTTGTTGCCGTTCATTGCGTGTGCTGAACAAGCCAGAGTGGTCAGTGCTCAAAAAATGGGAGAGACAATTCTGTAGTTTTTGATTTTTGAACCCTGGTCCCCTGACCCCATTCCTGACCCCATGACCCCCATTCTGACGCAACGTCGTCCGTCAGCCACGCGCTTTAGCGCGTTGGCTGGACTGAATGATTTAGAATTTTCCGCTCTTCAAGATATTGGATGATCATGGGCATTCTCTTCAACCAAACTTTCAGATTGTCCGTTGAACTCTCTTGGCGCATGCATTCGAAATCGGCCTTGGCAGCATCCAGCGCGGTTTTGCCTGAATCATCCTTGAGAGTTGGATCGGCGCCGTTATCGACCAAATATTTGACGAGCTCAAAATGTCCCCAACTGGCAGCCAAATGGAGAGCAGTTGTGCCATACTCGCAACGGGAGTCGATATCCGCTCCAGCTTCGAGCAATGCTTCTGTGACCGGGATAGATGCGGGTCGGGTTCCTTGAGCGGCAAACCAAAGAGGAGTATTGCCTCCATCTCCATTGGGTTCTTTCTGATTTCGTTTGTTTACATCAACTCCGGATTTGATCAGTGAATGCAACGCATCAAAATCCCGGTTTCTCGCGGCAAGATGTATCGCATCGAAAGCCCCGGCGGGTTCGCCCTTGGGTAGATGCGCAGGATCGGTGGTTTTCATAATCAACGTCCGTCATTTCCCGCGCGCGCAACGTTCGTCATGACCCGCGCGCGCAGCGCGTTGGGTCAATGACATGGTTCGGCTCCTGGTTTTTCTTTATCTGAAGTCACATCTGTAAAGAGGATTTTGGGGAATAAGGTGGTTATCTTAAGTTTTATTTTGGGAATTACCACAGGAGCTTTTTCACTGCGCATGTCATCTAAATCCGTGAAGGATACACTGATAAATTTCTCACACACCCTGAACTTTAGCCGAAGTCCCTCAGGGCTAGTTCCATAAATATCCTGGCGCTTCGTCGAAATGAGTGGGTGAAACGAACCGGTTTGATGGGGGCTGTGCGCCCCCAAACCCCGCAGCGCTCGCC
>JBGSVX010000518.1:0-2293 GCA_041752795.1 Terrimicrobiaceae bacterium | reverse complement strand
AAATGTTTCTGTCGATCATGTGATGTGAGGAACGGAAAATGGGTAATCGAGCATCGTATTCAATCCTCTTCCCCACATCAACCCAGAAACGGATGACAAAAAAAATCGCAGGCGGAGTGGGATTTGCATTTGACACAGGGGGCGAGCTTGGAGATTCTCCTCAGTTCTCCTTGATTTAGCAATGAAGACATATTCAGCAAAAGCCGCCGACGTGAAACGTGATTGGTGGGTGATCGATGCCGCAGGCCAACACCTCGGGCACGTCGCCGTCAAAGCCGCCAACCTCCTGCGCGGAAAAAATAAAGCCATTTTTACCCCGCATGTGGACACCGGTGATTTTGTCATCGTTATCAATGCCGGCCAGGTCGAAGTCGGCGGAAAAAAGAACATCCAAAAAGTTTACACCAGCTTCTCCGGCTACGTGGGCGGACACAAATCGGAAACGTTCCAAGCCCGCCGGGAACGCCGTCCGGAATTGCTGATCGAACGCGCCGTCAAAGGAATGATTCCTCACAATCGCCTCGGCAGCACCGTCTATCGCAAACTTAAAGTCTATGCCGGTGCGGAACACCCCCACACCGCCCAAAACCCCAAAGCCGTCTGATCACTCCACTTATTTCCATGAGCGCCACTGAAAAAATTATCGCCTCCGGCCGCCGCAAAACCGCTGTTGCCAGTCTTCGCATGAGCCCCGGATCGGGAAACATCAAGGTTAACGGAAAAGACTTCATTGACTATTTCCCAAGCCTCTCCATGCAGAACATCATCCTTCGCCCCTTGGAAATCGCCAACGCGGTCCACGGTTTTGACATCGAAGTCAAAACAACCGGCTGCGGAATCACCGGTCAGGCCGGCGCCCTTCGCCTCGCCCTCAGCCGGGCTCTCATTCAGACCGATGAAAACCTTCGCGTGCCACTTCGTGCCGAAGGACTGCTCACCCGCGATCCCCGCATGAAGGAACGCAAAAAATCCGGTCAGCCCGGTGCCCGCAAACGCTTCCAGTTCTCGAAGCGCTAAAACAAATTCCAGTCCAATCTCAAAAACTCCCGGTTTTCTCAACGATCCGGGAGTTTTTTTGTGTAATGACCCCAGGCCGGCGCGTCGGATTTCCCACAGTGGAAAAATCCACCATCGGGCGACCCATGGGTTTTTGAAGTTTCCACGCAATCACCGAGCAAATCGCACTCACGGCAAATGCCGTCAGCCCACAAAGCAGGGCACTCAGCACCAGGATTTCTAAAAACTGAAGCGGCGGGATTTTTTCTGAAGATTTCGCCGAGGAGTCCATGGCCAGCACGGTCAGCACGCTCGCTGCGGCCCCCCAAACCAATCCATACCCAAACGAAAACACCTTGCGCTCCCACGTGCGACGCCTCGGAGGGGAGTACCTGTGCAAGGCAAAACCAACACCCACCCCAATCACCACGAGGCCAAGTAAAAAAGGTAACCCGACTGACGCGAAAAAATTGGACAGGATTGCAGAGTTCATGGGTGGGAAAATTTCATTAGCTATTCTTATACTATATCCAATTTGCGCAACACTTATATTCCATGCAATCGGTTGTTTTTTCTAATAATCAGGGAGTTACATCGCGAACACTTGGCGCTGCATGACCGTTTATACGCAGATCAAGACCACCGACGGCATGCCAATGCCATCTGGAATTGGCATCCTGCCAATGATCCAAAAAATCCAGCAAATGACCTTCGCAAGGTCGTGCTGAAAATAGGAGTGGAATCTCAGCCGACCAAGCCGGGGATTGGGCGAACGGGATTTGTTTCGGCGGCGTAATCGATGCCTTCCAGGCCAAATCCAAAGAGTCGATAAAACTCCTTTTGGTATCCCGAAAAATCTGTGAGGTCATCAATGGATTCCGAGGTGACGACCGTCCAGGCTTTCGCAACCTCGGCCTGCACGTCTTCCCGCATTTCCCAATCATCGATGCGAACCCGCCCCCTCTCGTCAAGCTTCGGTCCTCCGATGGCTCCATAATGATCCGCAAAGAGGCGGTGGATTTGCTCGATGCAGCCTTCGTGAAGCCCCTTGGCTTTCATCACTTTGTAAAGGATCGAAATGTAGAGCGGCACAACCGGGATTGCGGAACTGGCCTGGGTGACAAGCGCTTTGTTCACGGAAACGAGTGCCGTGGAATCTCCGAACGTCGCATTGAGCGCTTTCGCGGTTTCTTCCAAGTGAACTTTTGCCCGGCCAATGGTTCCATCCGTATAAATCGCCCAAGTGATCTCAGGGCCAATATACGAATAGGCCACGGTCTTGAACCCCTCAGAAAGG
>JBGSVX010000517.1:0-2348 GCA_041752795.1 Terrimicrobiaceae bacterium | reverse complement strand
CGAATAGAGGCGGGGTTGCAATTTGCGAAGGACTTTCACAAATTCCTCCGGCGTGAAGCGGGCATTGGGAAATTCTTCCAACAAATCCAAAATATCGCGCCCCCAAACAAAATCATCCAACCGGGATTTTGAATCCGGCTCGAGCAGGCCGGTCAGAAAAGCTGCAGAGGGATCTTTTTCAGCCACGGCCTGCAATATTTGTTTGGCTGGCTCGCTGATCACGTAATCCTTGATGAGGGCCTCCCGCAGGGACGCCGTGCCGCCATCGGGTTTGATGACTTCTTCACTTCCGGAAAATCCCAGTTTCGCAAGCAATGCGTCCACCAGGACCGGGTCATTGCTGGCAAACACCCCGAGGGAATCTCCCACCTCGTAATGAAGCCCGGAGTCCCCGAGATCCAATTCAAAATGACGGGTATCCTTCGCAGAACCTTCCTGGGTCAGAGCACGATTCACCGCAATGGTGGCTGGAAATGGATTTTTGCGCGAGTAAGCGCACGTGGGATCAGACGACATAAGTGGAAACTTTTACAAAGCCACCTCTCCCGGCGCAAGCGTACGAAAAGTTTTTTTCGATCAAATCCTTCCCAAGGTGGCAGGCAAACCATATTGATCTGGTTCCATGTCCGAATCGCTGAATGTTGAACTGCTGAATACCGGGTCCGAACTCCTGCTGGGCGATGTGATCAATACCCACCTCACCGGCATTGCCACCCAGCTGCTTCCGCTGGGGCTCAGAATTTCCCGTCAGACCACTGTGCCGGATGGTCCGGCCATCCGCGATGCCATCATCGAATGTGCGGCCCGGTGCGATGTGCTGCTCGTGACCGGAGGACTCGGCCCAACCACGGATGACATTACCCGGGAGGTCACTGCGGAGTTGCTGGGAATGACCCTCCACGAGGATCCCCAGGTTGTTGATGCGATCCGGCAGCGACTTGCCAAACGCGGTTACGAATTCCGCCCGCGCATGCGCCGTCAGGCCATGGTCCCGGCCGGAGCGCAGGTGCTGCCAAACCCCAATGGCACGGCACCCGGACTGTATTTTCCGCCCAAGGAATCCGCATGGCGGAACACCCCACACATTTTTTTGCTTCCGGGTCCTCCCCGCGAGTTGTTCCCCATGTTTGAAGCGTCTGTCCTTCCAACTCTTCGGGAAATTGTTGGGGATCCCATGATTCGCGAACGGCGGCTTTATCATGTGGTGGGACTTGGTGAAAGTGCTGTGGAGGAAATGGTTGGCCTGGAACTCAGTCAACGCGGTGACCTTGAGGTCGGCTATTGTGCGCGACCGAATGAGGTGGACTTTCGCCTGATTGCCCACCCATCTGTACTGGAAGAAGTTGAACCACTGGTTCTTGGAACGCTGGGAAAATTCCTTGTTTCCAAACGCGGAGAACGCATCGAAACATGGGTCGTTCAAGAACTGATTCGCCGGAATCTCACCGTTTCAACCGCCGAGTCCTGCACCGGAGGACTCGTAGCCCATCGTATCACCAATGTTTCCGGCTCCTCGCAGGTGTTTCATCAGGGTTTTGTGACTTACGCCAATGAGGCCAAATGCGCGGCTCTTGGTGTGGACCCTGCGCTGATTGAGGCTCACGGAGCGGTCAGCGCACCCGTGGCTCAAGCCATGGCCGAGGGAGCGCTTCTGAAAAGTGGTTCGGACTTTGCTGTGGCTCTGACCGGCGTTGCAGGCCCAACGGGGGGTTCCGAAGACAAGCCGGTCGGCACGGTGTTTGTTGGCCTTGCGTCAAAACTCCACCCCACTCATGTGGTGAAAGAGTTTTTTCCATCAGATCGCGAGACCTTCAAACAACTTGCTTCGCAAAAGGCGCTCGACCTTCTCAGGCTGGCTCTTTTGGAGACGTCTCAGGATCATCCGGCGCCGGCTCTTTGACGAGGCACATACCCAGCAGGGCGATTCCGGTCAAGGCATAGGCAAAGACAAACTCCGGTGAAGCCATCCATGTGATTCGCGGTTCGATTCCGCCGGGCCCAACGGTGTAGGCATGGATCAGACCTGTGGCCGAAAATGCGGCAGCGGCAAAAGAGGTGACAGCAGCCGCCACGAACTTTCGGTCAATACTGAAAGCCACGATGGCGGCAAGCGCCATGCTTGTGAGAAGAAATCCCTGACTCATGGCAAGCACTCCATGGATAAACAAATCATTTCCAAATTTTGGAATGGCGGCTTCGAGACTTGATCCGGCAGCCCGCAGGCTTGTTTCAATCAGCAGTTGAGCCCATGCCGCAAGGGCTGGCAACAAACCCACGGCAACAGCCACCGCATGAGCCTTGGGTGTCTCTTTAAAGGCCTGGGCAGCAATCACCACACCAATCCAAAT
>JBGSVX010000516.1:0-2734 GCA_041752795.1 Terrimicrobiaceae bacterium | reverse complement strand
CGGAAATCTGCAAATCGCTAAGAGAATGGCGCGAGGGTTTCGGAATTTTCACTACTTTCGAATTGCCGCTTATCTCAAAGCCGGTGGACTCAACCTCAAAATCGCGCACATTTAAGCCCACTCAAAACGACGAAGAGTCATGACGGATCATTTATTCTCAACCCTTTTCAGAATTATGCATGGGGAGAGGCGGCAGATTCCCTCGGGTTCTCAGGGAGCCTTGCAAATGCCTATGCACTTCAGTCTAACAATGGATGGGCTGGCTATGCGGAGTGGTTTGGATTGGCGGAGAGCTTTGCCAGCGCGATTGTTGGAGACCCCGTTCATTCCGTCACGGGGGCCTTCTATCTTGATTCCGTGGACCTTGCGCTCCCCGGCCCAATGCCTCTTGAGATTCGCCGGAGCTACAGCAGCCAAAATCTCGCAGAAAACGAATTTGGATATGGATGGAAATTGGCCTACTTCCCATTTCTCTCCATGGCAAGCGGGGAATCCGTCATTTATGCCGCGGAAATGGATGGATCAGTCGTGGCCTACCGTCAGCAAAATGCCAACCTCTGGACCCCAGAACCCCAGGACAATCCCACGCTTTGCAACATGACCGGGGACATGCTCGGGTCCGTGGGGAATATGTTTAATGCAAAAATTGTTAAATCCACTGAGGGCAGTGACACGATTTACACTCTCTCCGGGCCGGATGGTTCCGAGCGACGTTTCAAAGTTCTTTCCTTCGCGAGCGGCGGACTCAATCGCACGCGCCCCTACCTTGAGCGGTGGACAGACCACCGGGGCAATTTCCTCACATGCAGTTTCGGAACAGATGCCACCAAGGGAAGTTTCGGAAACTTGGTTCGCATCGCTTCCTCCAATGGAAGCTTTGTTGGGTTCGACTACAATGCCTATGGAAGAATCACAGATGCCTTCACTGGAGACGGTCGGCGAGTGCGCTATGAATATGATCGATTTGGTGACCTCATAAAAGTCACCCGCCCGGACGCATCGTCCATTGGCTACGATTACCAACACATCTCCGATGGCGTGACCTACTCGAATCACCTCATCATTCGGGAGCACAAACCTGATGGCCGAATTTTGGAAAATGATTATGACGGATCACGCCGAGTCACCGAGCAGCGTGCCACAGTTGGCACAGACATGACTCCGGTCCGCAATGCCACCTTCATCTACAACAGCACAATAGATGCTGACCCGCAGAGTCCATATTATGGAACTCTCAGCGGCTACACGCTCGTTCGGGATGCCTACGACCGGGAAACTCGCTACGATTACGTCGGCGGACAAATCACCACAATCACCGATCCCTTGGGGCATTCCATTTCCCAACAGTGGTATGCTCCCGGTGACACAACGTCTGGAGCATTTCCCCGGAGCCTTGCTCAACGCATCGACAAGCGCGGACTCATTCAGAATTTTTATTATGATTCGGCAGGAAACCTTGATTATCAATCCACAGTGGGAGACCTCACTGGTGGTGGCACGCCGGACACTGCAACCACCGATTACACCTTCAACACACTCAATCTTCCCACACTGATTGTTGATCCGGTGGGCAACCGGAAGGCATTTTTCTACGAAGATTCTGCCCGTCCTCGCCTTCCCACCCGCATTGAATCCCGGACATCCAGCAGCCTCATCACCCAAACGGTCAACGAATACACCGATGTGGTGGCCGGAGGGAAACAGGCCATGGGCATGTTGGAACGCACCACGCACGCCCAAGGAACCTCAGATGCCGCCGTGATGGAGTGGAGCTATGACAGTCGGGGATTCCCTCTGACCATGACCCGCTTTACCGGGACCTCAGACCCCAATGTCGTGATCTCCTATGTGTTTAACGGGCGTGGAGAAGAAATCCAACGAACGGATTCCTCTGGAAGAATGGTTCGCTCCGCCTTTGATGATATGGGTCGGCGCACATGGGAAGAGTATTGGGAAACGTCCGGAAGAATCGGCTGGAACTATCAATACTACAACGGCAATGGGGAAATCGAATGGATCGATGGCCCGCGATATGGTCCGGAAGATTATGTTTGGCGAAAACACGATGGAGCCGGACGCCCGAGCGAAGAACTCATCTGGCGCAGTTCCTCCAACAGTTCAGGAACCGGCGTGGTTGGCGGCCTTCCCGAGGCAGGACTTTATTCCAACACATTTTTTACTCATAACCTTTTCGGAGATTTGCAACCGGTCATCAATCCCCTCGGAAATGCAAAAACATTTTCCTATGACGCGATTGGTCAGTTAACCGGAGTCCAACGCAGAGCAGGCGGCCCGGACGGAACCATTCAGTCCACCGAAGAATTTACCCGCGAGCCCGGAGGTTTGCCAGAAACCCACACCAACCCCCTCGGTGGGGTAACCTCTTTCTATTACACAGCAGACGGAAAACTCCGCCGCCAGGAAAACCCGGATAACACCGTGCTGGAATGGCGGTACCAACTGGATGGGCGTGCTGTTCGCAAGCCCGTGAATCACAACAACAGTTACGAAATCGCCTATGATGACGCCGCGCGCACAATCACAAAAACTCTGAAAACTCTCAGCGGAGATACTCTCGCCACAGAAACAAAAATATTGACTCTTCGTCGTTTTGAGTGGGCTTAAATGTGCGCGATTTTGAGGTTGAGTCCACCGGCTTTGAGATAAGCGGCAATTCGAAAGTAGTGAAAATTCCGAAACCCTCGCGCCATTCTCTTAGCGATTTGCAGATTTC
>JBGSVX010000515.1:0-2300 GCA_041752795.1 Terrimicrobiaceae bacterium | reverse complement strand
ACAAAGCGGTCCAAATGACGCACTATGTCCACCGGTTTGGCGCGGAAACTGAAGTCCTCGGTTGGCTTTGCCGTGGCCGAAACAGCCCGTTTTGCGAGGCGTGTTGAAGGGCGGCGCAGTTTTTTGGGAATCCCCGCCGTGGTGGGACCCAGTGCGGAAGGCAAGCCGGAGAGAGATTTTGACATTTTGCTTATTACGCTGCGAATCGGGATTTGGTTTCGGTGCAATCAAAAATCGCGTCCAACCACCTTTTACAGGAAATGTCGCACGTGTGACATTTTTTGTAAACTGGTTGTGGTTTTTAGATCCCGAGAAGTGCTGACAACTTGGTATTCAAATAGTGTTGCCGCTCCCGCTTCCCTGGTGAATCCTCTGCAGCAGTGACCATTTTTTTCAAAAAGCTCGGGGAAGCTGTGTTGGCGCAGTGGAAGGAAACCAATTTTTCTTTGGAGGCATTTCCTGCGATTGCCTGTTCAGTGTTGGAAGAGCGTCCTCCCGCGAAGCATGTGCGGATGGGAAAATTGTTGAGAGATTTTTTAATGAATGACGGGCAGGCGAATCAAACCCTGAGTGGTTTTGGCGAGCCCGAGATCGTTGTTTACGAACATCCGAAATTTTATATCCAGCTTTTGTTCTGGCTGGATGGCACGACGGACATTCATCAGCATGAATTTTCCGGGGCTTTTCATGTGATGGCGGGATCGAGCATTCATTCGCATTTTGCGTTTGAAAGGGCCAGATCGGTGACGCCACATTTCCGGGTCGGTGATCTCCGGATGAAAGACATTGAGTTGTTGGAAGCGGGCCGCACGGTTCCCATTCGCTCCGGGCGGGAATGCATTCATGCGCTTTTTCATTTGGACATGCCATCGGTGACCGTGGTGGTGCGCACCCAGCACGATCCCGGGACCGGCCAGCAGTTCACGTATCTTCCTCCGCATGTAGCGCTGGATCCCGTGTATCAGGATGCGCTGACCATGCGCCGCAAGCAGGTGCTCGACATGCTCGAACACACAGCAGATCCCGCGTATGCGGACATTGTCCTTGAGATGATTTCCGAACTCGATTTCGAGCGGGGATTTTACATTTTGCAAAATGGCATGGCCTGTCTCAAGGACTTGGGTGCATGGGATGAGGCATTGGGAGTTTTTGAGGAAAAGCACGGAGTTCTCGCCAAAGGAGTCGGACGGACAATGGAGGAGGGAGTCAGACGGGATATCATTAAAGACCTCCGCTGTTCGGTCACCGATCCTGAGCATCGGTTTTTCCTTGCTCTCCTCATGAATGTGCAAACGCGGGCGGACCTGCTGCAGCTGGTTCAGAGCCGCTATCCCGGCGCGAAACCCGTGGAGACCGTGCTTCGTTGGCTGGAGGAATTGATTGACCACGCGCCAGATGGAATCGTTCTCCTGGACGTCCTTTTTTCCTATGAAGACTTCGCAAGTGAAGAAGAATTGCTTCCTGTCATCCGGGGATTGCTAAGTGGACGCAAACCTTCTTCGCAGTACCGTTCTGTCGAGTCCGTCCTCCGTCAGTCGTCTCTGCGCGTGCTGCTGGCCTGAGGATCAAACTCCCTTTGAGCCTGTCACCATCGAGAGGATCGAGGAAGGGGTGAGGGTTTTGGCCTGCTCCTGAATCTCGGGAAGGTATTTGCCGTGGAGTTGACGGGCTTGCTCCTGCAGTGGGACAAAAAGGGATTTCAACTTGGCAGAGTCAATGGTCCGACCACTTGAATAATATTTTTCGGCCACATGTCCGATCGCATAGGTGGAGGCAAATGAAAAGGCCGAGCCGGTGATCTGGTCAGCCGCCTTCCCGGCCATTTTCCCAGCCAGTTTTTTGCCAACACCCTTCATGAATTTCCGGGCAAAACCTTCCACCATTTGTGATCCCAAGCCCAAGCCTGCGGTGGCTAGAAATTCCTTGATGTTTGAACGTCCGAGTTCGACCCCATGGGATTTGCCAATGCGATAAACCATCTTCATTTGCATGGGGATGATTGCCATGGTGGCCAATGTCTCGGGCAATAATTCCAAGGCGCCGTTCAAAATCGAATACTTTAAAATCATTCCGGAATTGTCCGCGTGGGTCCCGGCGGTATCTGAGCCCGGTGAGACAGTTTCCGGAATCATGGGAACCATGGCTACTGATGCAACCTCCTGCTCCACGGCCTCGGCTGCGGAAACTTCCAGTCCCAATTGTGATCTCAGCAGTTTCAAAAAATCTTTTTCTTCCGGTGTGACAGAACCTCCCGCCTCGCAAATGCCGAGGGCCATCTCGTAGGCCAGCAGACGCTCGTT
>JBGSVX010000514.1:0-3362 GCA_041752795.1 Terrimicrobiaceae bacterium | reverse complement strand
CATTTCATTTTTGACAGGTTCGAGGATGAGACCGGCAATTTGTCCTGGATATTTATCGAGCAGTGCTTCCACGCTTGAGATGTCATTATAGTCGAAGCGAAGTGTATGCATGGACGCCTCTTCAGGAACACCGGAATTCATTGCCGTTGTCCCAATAAACCAATCGTGAATGCTGAAGAACGGTTGTTGCGCGCAATAGGCCACATACTTCCGGCCGGTGTAAGCGCGGGCCATTTTGATGGCCGCAGTTGTGACATCTGAGCCGTTTTTTCCAAATTTGACCATTTCGGCGCATGGCCAGAGGTCGCAGAGGAATTCTGCCAACTCGTATTCCAGAATGCCGGGACGGGTAAAATTCAGGCCATTATCAATCGCGCGTTTGACGGCCTCGTTGACCTCTGGATAGGCATGGCCAAGAATGATGACCCGGTTGCCCATGGCCCAGTCCAGGAACCTGTTACCATCCACATCCCAACAATAGGCACCTTTTGCACGTTGAATGATTGGAGGAGCAATTTGTGGAAATTGATCGTCGCCCTTGCTGTAGGTGTGCGAACCCCCTGGCACAAGTTCGTGCAGCCTTTTGGAAATTCGGCGTCCAACGGGATAATTGGTGGTTTCAGCACTCATGCTTTGGTTTAAAGAGATTGATAGATACCCTGCCTTGATTGGGGCCAAACATCAAGGGACCGTCTCAGCTCATGGGCAGTTTCCGGATCTGGCAAATCAACCACCAGCAGGGACTCCGAGTCCCCGGCTTCAGCAAGTGGCGTACCGTCCGGGGCAAAAACTGATGAGAATCCCCCGAGGATGATGTCGCCGAGTGATCCGACGGCGTTACAACCAAAAACGAAGGACTGGGTTTCAATGGCCCTGGCTTGAAGCAGGGTTCTCCATGCCATCCGGCGGGCAGCAGGCCATTGTGCGATGCAGCAAAGTGCCGAGCAGTTCATGGCCCGGTATCCAAGCGCAACCTCCGCAAAACGCAGGTCAAAACAGATCATTAACCCAGCCAGAAACGACTTTCCAAAGAGCACGGAAACCCGGCGGTCACCGGCAATAAAATAATCAGACTCATTAAAAGGGGTGAAATCAAAGAGATGATTTTTCTGATAGGTCTGCACCTGCGGGCTTTGTGGGTCAATGAACACCGCCGCGTTTGAAAAGCCCCCGTTTTCGGCGGGCATTGGCAGTCCGCCGCAGATTTCCAGGCCAAACTCGATTGCGAGCCTGCGAAGTTCCGGAACTGCCTCTTTGCACGCGAATTCCGAATGCGATTGGACGCGGATGAGATCATACCCGCTCAGCCAGAGTTCAGGGAGCACGCAGACGGAACATCCCTGCTCGGCCGCCTCCTGGATTCGCAGGGAAGCGTTTTCAAGATTTTGCTCCACGTTTCCGGGCAGGCACTCCAACTGAATCAGTCCAAGTTTCATTCCATTACGGAAATGATTGCAGGGTGTTGATATGAAGAAAAACCCATCTTCATCAGGCTTTCACCAACCCCTTTAAGCTCCCAGAAAATTCACTCAAATCCATGGAGAAAAAATCCGCATTGGCATAAATTCGCTCAAGCGGCCAACTCCACCAGCATATTTCCATGAGTTGCTCAATCGCAGCGGGGGAAAAGCGGAACTTTTTTAATTTGGCGGGACTCCCCGCATAAATTCCATAAGGTTGGGTGCTTGATCGAAGCAGGGAATTTTCCGCAATGATGCAACCATCAGCCACAGTGACTCCCGGACAGACCCGCACGCCCCGCCCCAGCCAGACATCATTCCCAATGCTAATTTCATTTACCAAGCCGGAATCTTCCTTCGCCAATCCAAGATCAATCGCATTGTTAAAATGAACCCATCGGGATTCGTGTTGAAAATTTAAGAGGGAAGGCAGGTGTGATGGGTGATTATCCGGAGAGCTATCCCAGAAGTTGGACTCTGCGACTGCGGTGAAGGAACCAATGGAAACCCGGAAACTTCCGCGAACCGCTGACTTCCCTGAGAGATACGAATCCGGGCCGATTTCCAAATGGCCGGTGTCTGGCAATTCGATTTTCCCGAGGCATGCCCTTCGGCCACGTGCAGTCACAACCCAGCCAAAAACTTTGTGAAACCACATGTCTTCCGCGGCCTGAGGCATTCCATCCACAACCAGACGGACCCTCTCCAAAAGTTCATGCCGGATAAAATCATGCAGTTCCACAGGCGGCTGCGTTTGGGTCAGGAAAACATTCTGAAGCCAAACTTCGCGGCGTTTGTCTGCCATTTGGAGCCACGAACTCGCGGATGATGTCCTGAAAAAATGGTCCAATGCAAAGTCGTTGCGCGAGGCCTCCAATTTGGATGATTGAGGATTTGTTGTCATCGGGATTTCCAAAGAATTCTGTAGGGGAACCTATACGCCAAGAGCCTTGGCAAGACACTGCCTGACATGGCCGACGTCCCCATCCTTCATCGCGGGAAATAGCGGCAGGGTGATGCATTCCCGGTAATAGGACTCAGCCTCCGGAAACATTCCTTCGCGAAAACCGAATTGGGCGAAGTCTGGCTGCAGTGAAATCGGGATGTAATGCACGTTGACCCCCACGCCCATGGCTCGAAGGCGTTCAAAAACCTCACGTCTGGGAAACTTGATTTGGTTGAGATTCAGGCGAATGACAAAAAGGTGCCAGCCACTTATTGACTCCGGCGCTTGAACAAGCGTACGGACGGGAAGGTCTTCGAGAGCAGCCTGATACTGTGAGGCAAGCACTCTGCGTCTCAGGGAGAAACCCTCAAGCCGGGTCATCTGGCTTGCCCCGAGAGCTGCCTGAATATCAGTCATCCGGTAGTTGTAGCCAAGTTCGAGCTGTTGATAATACCATGGGCCGTGGGAAGTCCCCACCATCCTGTCGGTGTCCCTCGTAATTCCATGGGATCGCAGGGTGCCAACCTTCCATGCAAGTTCGGGGTCATTGGTTGTAATCATCCCTCCTTCTCCGGTGGTGATAATTTTTACGGGATGAAAACTATGGGATGCCGCATCCGACCATTCGCAGCTTCCGATCCTCTTATTTTGAAATATCCCGCCCAAGCTGTGTGCGGCATCTTCGAGAATCCGGAATCCATAGCGGTCTGCAAGACGCCGGATGGCGGGCATGTCGCATGACTGTCCCGCAAAGTGCACTGGAATAACAACCTTTGGCAGTCTTCCCTCTTTTTCCGCCATCACCAACTTCTCTGCAAGAGCATCGACGGACATGAGGATGGTGTTTCCATCGACGTCCACAAAATCCACTTTGGCTCCACAATACCGCGCACAGTTTGCAGATGCGACAAAGGAGATCGGAGAGGTCCAGACCCAATCTCCGTGGCCAACCCCAA
>JBGSVX010000513.1:0-2002 GCA_041752795.1 Terrimicrobiaceae bacterium | reverse complement strand
ACTTGCTGGGGGGGTGGCAATCGCCCTACTCATCATGTTTGTCATTTCCCACCTTGTCTGGCTCTACGAACACCCGGTGAACGAGGAAATGTGGCCGCGCAGTTATCTTGCCGGGATTGGCGAATCCTTCTGGTGGACCCTCAGTATTTTTCTTGTGGGTGGAGCCGATAACAAAGGCCCTGTCGGTCTCGGCGGACGCATTGTTGCCACCATCTGGATGTTTGCCAGCGTGATCGCGGTGTCTCTGCTCACGGCATCACTCAGCGCCGTGCTGACCGTGAGTTCGCTGACAGGAGACATCAGCGGCCCGTAGGATTTGCCAGGCAAGAACGTCGCAACCATCGGCGGAAGCACGTCCGAAAGCCTGCTCTCAAAAATGGGCTCCAACGTAAAAGTCAACGTCAAGGTCTTCCCGGACATCCCGGCCTGCCTTGATGCCCTCAAGGCGGGAAAAGTGCAAGCCGTCGTCTTCGACGCCCCGATCCTCCATTACTACATAAACAAACTCGGCGGAACCGATTTTGCAATGGTCGGCAGTCTTTTCGAGCGCAACAACTATGGGTTCGGAATTCAGCAGGACAGCGCGCTCCGGGAGAGGATCAATCAGGTCCTGCTCAAACTCAACGAAAGCGGCATCACCGACGACCTGAAGAAAAAGTGGTTTGGCGCAAACAACTGAGTTTGGAAAAGCTGGCAGTGAGCATTTTCTCGGGGCGCTTGGGGGTCAGTGTTCAAAAATCAAATTGAGCTTCAGGCTTGGGGGTCATTCAGGCTTGGGGGTCACGTCAGGCTTGGGGGTCAGTCCGAGCATTTGATCGTTTTTGCTTTGAGCACTCTTGTTTCCCTGTCTCCCCCTTTTCGAAACCCAGCCATCGCGCGAGTGACATTGCTGCGGTGCCCCATCTCCAATCGCTCAAGAATCCATTCATGCCCAACAACCGTACGACTTTTCACCAACCACACAAGCGCCTGTTTGCGTTTGTCATTTTTTCTCAGCGTTTTCACCAGGTTGATCTCCGCAAGCCCAAGGGCTCTCATTCCTGCCTTCAGCAGTCTCTCGGCCTCTATCTCGTCATGCCGACTCACTGCTTCTCCGTCAAAACTCTCCCGCTTCTTCTCCCCAAGGGCCCCCTTCACAACCCCTTTCAATCGATCAAGAAATCCCTCGCCTCCCATGAACCACCCTCGCCTCAATGCCTTCAAATCCTCCTTCTCCTCTCCCTCCACAGCCCGGCTCTCCAGATATTTCCAATATGCAGAACGATCACTCTTGCGTCTCATCTCCCAATGATGCCAGCCCAACACGCTCTTTCCATCAACCCAGTCCGGCAACTTTGCAAATCCACACAACCCAGGAAAACTGCTCCACGCGTAATCTTTTAGTTTGGGTTTGCCTTCCCGGAACACCAATCGCGCTCTCGCCGGATTAAGTTGAATGTAATCACTCACAATCCGGCAGTATGCCGGGTCATCCTCCTGAATCGGTATCGCCTTATAGCGTCCTGCAAAAACATGGCCACACTGACGATGCCTCGCATTGAACCTGGCCGTATATGTGCTCTGAAGCCATTGCATGGTGGCCACCAAATTGCCCTTCGGCGTTCCAAGCAGCAAATGGTAATGGTTCCCCATCAGCACGTAGCTGTAAACCACAGCCCCGCTTCGCTCACAGGCCTCCCCAAGAGTTACAAGAAACACTTTCCGATCCTCGTCATTCTCAAATATCAAGCCGCGTTTGTTCCCTCGGCTCATCACGTGATAAACCGCACCTTCGTATTCCAAGCGCACTTTTCTCGGCATACTTCCCCTTGTCTGAAATTCTTCAAACAACGTCAATTACTGTTTTGATCAAATGCTCGGACTGACCCGAATGGCACGAACTTAAGGATCATTTTGGACTCGCTCGGCGGTTTTTGTTCGGGCGGTTTCTGCGGGGAACATGGCCCATCATTGCGCGTGGTTTGGTGAGGAGCTGATAGTTTTTTGGTCTTCGCTTTTTGGC
>JBGSVX010000512.1:0-2637 GCA_041752795.1 Terrimicrobiaceae bacterium | reverse complement strand
ATGACCGACAACTCGGGTGCATTGTCCGGGGAATACGATTGGGTGGCACATCCGGTGAGCAGTACGCAGAAGAATGCCAGAATGGGAAGACGGTGAAACATAGTCAGGCCTCCAACCCTAGCAACCGGCGGGGTTTCGTGCAAACAAGAGTTCCTTGCGATAAACATTCAAAACAGCTGCGGCAGCCGAACTTGCTGAAAAAACGGACTCGCATCGGGCCCTCGCTGCATGACCAAGGCGGCTGGAAACCGCCAAATCCGAGGTCACCAATCGGAGGGCCTCCACAAAAGTTTCCGGCGATTCCGGATTCGCCAAAAGCCCGAATTTTCCATCATCGAGCGCCGCCGTGATATCCGGCAGACGCGATGCCACGCACGGGAGCCCGGAGGCCATCGCCTCCAACAATGCCATGGGCAGGCCTTCAAAGAGCGATGGCAGCACACACGCATCCATGGCCGCATAAAATCCCGCGCGATTGTCAACGCGCCCGAGGAGCCGGATCCGGTCCCTCGCCGCTGACCCCGCGATGAGGGATTTTAACTCGTTGAAACCGGGACCATCTCCGCCCACGACAAAATCCACGTCCGGCAATTGCTCTGCCAGCCGGGGGAGGATACGAAAGTTTTTTTCCGGGGCCATGCGCCCCATGGCTCCAATGAGAATGCTATCCTCCGAAAATCCGAGGGCTTTTTTTGCGGCTTTGCGCTGTTCCGGACTGGCGGGCAAAAAAAGCCGGGTGTCCACGCCATTGGGGATCACCGTCACCTTGCCACTTGGCACGGCCTCCCAGGAAGTCAGGAACCGCCGCACGCCGTCTGAGACGGCAATTATGTGGTCCGACGCGAGGTGGCTGAGCGCATCGGGCAGCAGGGAGTGCAGTCCTCGAAACCGCACATCGCCACTGGTGTGGTCATGCGCAATAAAAACGGCCCCGTGTTTTCCACCAAGCAGGGGTTTGCTCAGCCAGTTGGAGCCTTGAAGGTGAAAATGCAGAACATCGAAGCGATTTTTTGCCACGAGCGCCGGCAGGGATTTCAAATAGGCAGGTGGCCAGCGCGTGGCGGAAAGGGAATGGACCGTGACGCCATGAGATTCCAGCGCCTCAGCAAAGGGACCGCGGCCGTGCAGCACGGCGACCTGACACTCAACTTCGGCGGTGTCCATATTGGTCACAAGGTCAAGCACCGCCGATTGGGCTCCGCCCAAACCGAGATGATCAAACACATGGAGCACTCGAAACAATTTGGAAGTCCCAGCAAAAAAGCAGACACGTTTTTTGAATTGTCATGCCATGCCAGAATGAAACTCCGGGCTCCTGCGGCCGCCGAAGCCAGAGCCGCCGGATTTTTTAGAAGTTCTTCAACAGACCTCTGAAGCCTCGCCGGTTTTCCGCCGGCACAGAAGCCCGCCCCAAATTTTTCGATGAGGCCATCCGGGTCGGAGACCAGAGACGCAATGGCCGTTCCGCCCAATCCGGAGTGAAGAAAAGTGTTCGGCACGCCTTCATCCGAGGAGGTGTTCACAAAAATCCTTGCTGCATGGAAGTGGTCCTGAATCTCGCGATACGGAACACCATCCAAAAACTCCAGGCCATCAATTTTTTGAGCGCGGGACCGGATGGATTCATGGAGCGCCGGGTCCTGAGGCGAGCAAATCATGCGGGCACGGACCCCTTCGAGGTTTTCCAGCAGGTCGAGAAAAAGGTCCGGGCGCTTTACGGGATGGCACCGCGCCACCCACAGGAGGTCAATGGTCTTTCCGTCTTGTATTGGAGCGGCCTCTCTCTGAAGCAACAGCCGCGTGACCTGACACGACATTCCCCTTGCGTTGAAGGCTTTGGCCTGGGCCGTAGTGATCGAGAAGCGGGCATCCGCAGATTTCATGCCCCAATCAAAAAGCCGCCCGCGCAGTGGGTTGGCTTTCCGGAAGCCTCCGTCAATCTCACTATCCAGCGCACAAACAAACACAACCCGGAACCGAAGCAAGTGCCGCATCAAACACACGAGAGCCAGCCAACTCGTCCACCCATAAATCACCACAAAATCAGGCCTCTCCTCGCGGAGCACACGAAAAACCGGTTTGATTGCACGCAGAGAATCACTCAGTCCGCTTTTATCGAACCGGCCGGCTCTCCGGATACGCACCCCGCTCCATGTGACCCCATCCTCAAAATCCTCCCCCGCCGATGCAATCACACAGCGGTCACCGCGTTGCACCAATTCCTGCGCAAGCAACGCCACCTGCAATTCCGCGCCGCCGGATGGCAGGGAACTCCCCGGATCAAGTGCCAGGTGCGCGTGACCCGACAAAAACAAAAAGGTCTTTGGTGGAGGCCCCGGCTTTTTCGACCTCATAGGCGCAAAGTTCCCGACTTGGAAAGAAGGATCGCCACCCAGCGGGTCGATGGAAAATTGGCAAGAATGATCACAATAATCACCGTGATCGGGACACACAGAAACATGCCGACAATTCCCCACAACATGCCCCAAAGAATGAGCGACATCACCACAACCAGCGGACTCAGGTTCAGAGTGATTCCCATCAAATTGGGCTCCAGAATGTTTCCCATGAATTGTTGAATGATCGTGATGCCAACCAGCAAAATCAAAAATGGCCGGAAACTTTCAAACTGAAGCA
>JBGSVX010000511.1:0-4031 GCA_041752795.1 Terrimicrobiaceae bacterium | reverse complement strand
ATTTCAAAACAATCTGAAAACCGTTGCCAATGACCTGATGAAGCGCCAGAAAAAACTGGGGGCCAGGCTGCGGTATTTGAAAGGTTAGTGCAAATCAGTAATCGCCCTCCGCGTTTCAGCATTTCCTCCCTCGCCCCGTGGACTGCGAAACATAATCCACTGGGGCCCGCATTCCTCCTTTGACCCAACCCGGAACACGGGCTAAAATCCGATCCATGCAAACGGCAACCATCCGCGAAGACGTCCTGCGGGACCCGCGTTATCCAGTCCACAGGATTGCCGACCAACTCCTTCCCTATTTGAAGGTGTTGGTGGAGCAGTTTCACCCCGAGCAGGTGATTCTCTTCGGTTCGTATGCTTACGGAACCCCGGATGAGCATAGTGACGTGGACCTACTGGTCGTAAAGAGGATCGCCAAATCCTCCGTTTCCGAGAGGCGCGACATTCTAAAAGCTTGGCGGCCGATTCGTTGGGCGACAACCCCATTTCCATTTGAAATCCTGTTGGTTTCCCCTACTGAGCATCAAAAGCGGCTGTCCGAAGGAGGTGGGTTTTATACCTCAATCAACACGGACGGGTTGCATCTTGCATGAAAACTGACGAGAAAAACCCGCAAGACTGGTTGTTTCTCGCTCGGGAAAGATTAATTGCGGCAGATGCCCTGTTTCGATCACTCGGCGCGACCTACAGCGGTGTCGAACTACTTCAGGAGGCTGTTGAGCGGTTTCTCAAAGCATATCTGATCAGCAAGGGATGGGAACTGCAGAAAATCCACAACCTCTCAACGCTGCTGGATTTTTCCATTGCATTTGACGACCGGTTCAAAGCACATGCGGATCTCAGCGAAAACCTGACCGTGCAATTCTGGGCACAACATTACCCCGGCGACGACCTCTCCGAAGTAGGTATTGATTACTCAGAGCTTCGCCGACAAGCAGGTGATCTCATTGATTTGATTGAAAAGAGACTGGCAGTTCAGAGTAGAGAATAAGCGACGCTCGCAAAACACCTTTTCCCTCCCTTGAAGTCCTACACTGACATACCGAAACCAACACTTTCCTCGTTGACCTGCGACGCGTGTGGCCGAGTGACGGAAAGCAGCGACGCCCTGGAAATCCAAGAGTATCACGAAATTCACTTCACAGGTGGGTTCAGTTCCGTCTTTGGAGATGAAGCCAAAGTTGATGCTGACATTTGCCAATACTGCCTCAAAAGCCTCCTTGGACATGTTTTGCGCATCACATAGGATTTCCTCAACTTCCAGGTCTCAGTTTTTCCCATTCAAAATTCAGCATCCACCATCCAAAATAAATGGATTGTCCTCCGGGAATTCGAAATTCAGAATTCAGAATCCAAAATTAATAATCGCGCCTCCGGCGCTACCCCTCCGCTGAAAACTGACTTGTCAGGCCGGATTCATCAGGAGGCCGAAAACTGAACCACTGTAAACTTTTTCATGAAAATCCTCATCACCGGCTCTTCCGGCCTCATCGGTTCCGAAGTCGCATTATTCCTTGCCAAACAGGGATGCACCATCCACGGCGTCGATAACAACCAGAGGGCAATATTCTTCGGGCCCCAGGGTGACACGCGATGGAATCAGGCCCGCTTGGCCGGGGAGATTCCGGGCTACGTCCACCACGAACTCGACATCCGGAACCGCCAGGGTGTTCTGGATCTTGTGGAAGAAATCAAACCCGATGCCATCGTGCATACGGCCGCGCAGCCCAGTCATGATCGTGCTGCGGCAATCCCGTTTGATGACTTTGATACCAACGCTGTTGGCACCCTGAATCTTTTAGAAGCGGCTCGCAGCGCCTGCCCCGAGTCCCCCTTCGCGCATATGTCCACTAACAAGGTGTACGGAGACCGCCCGAATACCATCGCACTCAAGGAGATGGACACACGGTGGGACTACGACGATCCGGCTTACGAACACGGCATCGCAGAAGATTTTTCGATTGATCAGAGCAAACACTCGCTCTTTGGCGCATCCAAGGTAGCGGGGGACGTCATGGTGCAGGAATACGGCAGGTATTTTTCCATGCCGACCTGCTGCCTGAGAGGTGGATGCCTCACCGGCCCCAATCATTCTGGCGTCGAACTGCATGGATTTCTGAGCTACCTCGTCAAATGCAACCTGGAAGGCCGCGAATACAAAGTCTTCGGATACAAAGGCAAGCAGGTCCGCGACAACATCCACAGTGAGGACGTCGCCCGGTTCATCTGGGAATTCATCAAGACACCCCGGGTAGCCGAGGTTTACAACATCGGCGGAGGAAAGCAGAATTCCTGCTCAATCCTTGAGGCGTTCCAAATTGCTGAAAAATTTTCTGGCAAGGGTCAGGTGTATTCCTATGTGGAAGAAAACCGCATCGGTGACCACATCTGCTACTACAGCGACCTTCGCAAAATGCGTGCTGACTACCCGACATGGGACATCACGGTTTCCTTGGAAGAAACGATCCGGCAAATTGTTGAAGCGTGGAAGCAGAGAATTTAGCCGCAAAAAAGCACAGAGATCGCAAAACCTTTTAAAACACCCGGTTCAGCTCAATTTGATTCTTTTAACAAAGCTACACATTCCCCTTTGCGGCTTTTTTTCGTCCCCCGTTATGCGCCTTGGGATCCATTTTGCGGCCATTAAGATCTAGATTGCCGCAAGAAGTCGCAAAAGACACAAAAAGAAACCGAAGTTCCGATGTCTGATACAATGATTCAATTCTTGAGCCCTATCCGGTTTTTTGCGGCTATATGAAAATCCTCATCACCGGCATCTGCGGCTTTGCAGGCTCAACCATTGCGCGGCACTTGCTTGAGCATTCGCCGGAGCTGTCCATTATTGGCTTTGATAATCTCAGCCGGAAAGGCAGTGAAACCAATGTCGAACCCCTGCGTGCATTGGGCATCAAGGTATTGATTGGCGACGTCAGAGACCGAACTTTCCTTGAATCCCTTCCTGCAGCGGACTGGATCCTCGACTGCGCGGCGAATCCCAGCGTGCTTGCCGGGGTTGATGGATCGGGGACCCGTGACCTTATCGACCAGAATCTTTACGGAACAATCAATCTCCTCGAACTCTGCAAGGTCTGGCATGCCGGGTTTGTTCTCCTGAGCACCAGCCGCGTCTATTCCATCCCCCCACTCGCCAGTCTTGCCCTCCGGGAAACCCCCACCCGATTCGAACCGGATTTGCAGCCACAAGACGCACAAGAATCACATAATCAGAAGCCCGGTCTGCATTCCCATTCCAATCTTTCTCTTTCCCCCTTGTGTCCCCCTGTGCCCCTTGTGGCAAAAATCGGTATTTCCCCGTCCGGCGTAACCGAGTCATTTTCCACAGCCCCGCCTCTGAGCTTATACGGAAACTCGAAACTCTGCTCCGAGCTTCTGGCATTGGAATACGGAGCCATCTTTGGGTTTCCGGTATGGATCAATCGATGTGGGGTCATGGCCGGGGCCGGACAATTCGGCAAGGCTGATCAGGGAATCTTCTCCTTTTGGATCAATTCGTGGGCGTCAGGGCGAAACCTCAAATACATCGGATTTGGCGGAAGCGGCAAACAAGTCCGGGATTGCCTCCATCCAAGAGATCTCGTCCCCCTCCTGTTGAAGCAGATGCGCCAGCCACAAGAAGCACAAAACTCACAAATTCAGCGAATCGATTTGGCGTCTTCATTGTGTTCCCCCGCCCCTTCTTTGGAAAAATCCCCATCCTCTGATCCATTGTGTCCTCCTGTGCCTCCTTTGGCAAAACCACCTCCCCCCCGCATCGTCAACGTCTCCGGAGGGCTCGATTCCAGCATGTCCCTTCTCGAACTGTCGCAGTGGTGCCAAACCCACTTCGGCCGCCATCCCTCCTTCGAATCCCTTGCGCCTTCTGTGCCTTTTTGCGGCAAATCTTCTGTTGAAACCCGCCCCTTCGATGTTGCCTGGCTTGTTCTCGATTCCTCCCTTGCCACGGCCCAATGGAACTGGTCACCGCAAACCACAACCCCCGAGATCCTCGAAGAAATCGCAACCCACGCAGA
>JBGSVX010000510.1:0-1778 GCA_041752795.1 Terrimicrobiaceae bacterium | reverse complement strand
ACCTCCTGGATTGATCCCGATCGTTCGTGTTGCACCCAAGGTGAGACCCGCCTCAGCGCGGAGTGTCCCTCCATTGATCAGCACGTTGCTCGTCGCGCTGCCAAGGTTGTTGTCATCAGAGATTGAGAGTGTTCCCCCGGTGATAGATGTTCCGCCGGAGTATGTATTGTTTCCCAGCACTCGTGTTACCCCATTTCCACCAGTTGCAAGGATGCCAGCGCCCGAGATTTGCCCGCTCAATGTAATTGTTCCACCCGCGGTGGCATTGACCACTGCGAGTTCAGGAGCACCCATCACCAAATTATTTCCGATGCTCACAGAAAAATTGCCTGTGCGGCTAATCCCACCGCCCTGAATTGTTAGATCACTGCCCGAGAGAACAAAGTCCGCATCAGTCCCGAATGCGAGGGAATTGATGTTCCACGGCGAATTCACCACAGGCCCCGGACGCATGGTGCCACCAAACTGCAGGTCGGCCAAGCCGTCGTTAGAAGGAGCAGACGACCAGTTGTCTGAGGTGGTCCAATTGTCGTCCGATCCGTTTCCTACCCATGTTTGAGCTTGGAGACTGGTTGCGGCGAACGCAAAGAAAACGAAAAAACCAGCCACTTTGGAGAACAAGGATCGTTTCATGCCGGAGTGACATACCGTAAAGGCTGGGGATCCGCATCGGGAGAACTTCCCAATTTTGAGTCCAACTTTGCCAACATTCTCTAAAGCACTGCTTCTCGAATAAGATCGTTCATTTAGAACCCCACAAATCTGGAAGATCCGAGTTCTGAACGTGGTGCTTGCGATATCAAATCCCCTCGCCCAACCCTTCCTGCAAATCTCCTCTGGCATACGCCCTCAAGGAAGAGGCATCCTGCAGCCCAAGCTTGTTTTTCATGTTTTCGAAATGCGAGCTTACCGTCTTTGCGCTGACACCCAGCCGGATGGCGATCTCGGACAATCGCAGCCCGATGCGCACGAGTTCGAGGATTTGATGTTCTCGTTCCGACAATTCACTGCCTCGAACGCAATCTGTAAATGTGGACGATCCAGATCCCTGTGAGAGCCGGGCACTCGTCCATGCCCCCCCTTCAGACACCTGACGAATTGCTGCGAGAAAGTCAGCAGGCGTGTCTTCATATGTTGATTTGCCCGCGAGGGTTGACCAAGGTGCCCGGGACAGAAGCCGCACCGCTTCAGAGCTGCAGAAAATTCCGATGGATCGCTCCTTGATTGGTGAAAAAACCGTTGCCGATTGAATTGCGTCTTTCACTTGCAAAATGGGCACCACCAGGATTTCTTCGTCTAGAATCTGGTCAACTACCAGGCGGCTTTGTACTTCTTGGGCGCTACTCAATAGGGAATGAATTGCTTCGGCGATCATTCCCCCTCTCAGCCAAACGGCAACCTTTATGACCTCACTGCAGGAATTATCCGGGCCATGGAAAGCTCGTCGACTCATTGCGGGCGGGTTATAGCTTTAGTCGCGGGTCTGGCAAGGCATTTATTTGCTGGCGGACCAAATGGGGTGTTGCTAACGCTGAGTTATGCAGTGCAAAACCCACATCCAGGGAACACGCCACATTCTGCGGGGCATTCCGTCCTGCAAAACCAAAGGCTGATTTCAAAGCGGGAATTTTTTTGGCTTCATTGGCAGGATGCCAATGCCACGTGGCATCGGCATCCTGCCGATGATCCAAAGACCAATCAAAGGGAATGATGATCTGACGAGTAGACACATCTTGAAAGCGCCAAAGGCGCGGAATTCCGTAGCCCGGTCCGAAGGG
>JBGSVX010000509.1:0-5465 GCA_041752795.1 Terrimicrobiaceae bacterium | reverse complement strand
TCAATGGATTGCACGTCGGTCCGGGGAATGGTCACCGTGGCAAGAATGGGAGCCTCTCCGGGTCTGGACGCAAGAGGCACCTGCAAGCGATACACGGCCGGGTCCACGGCCATGATTTTGCCGACGCGGCGTTCGCCAGAGTTCATGAACAGGGTGTCCTGAGCAGGGAGAGGAGCAGAAGAAATGGCAAACGCCGCCGCCATGAGGAGGAGTGCGCGGCTGGATTTCATGAGAAATCGTGTTCTCATCCTGCGGGCTCCGGGGTTGGGGTTTCGACGGGGAGGGGTCCGCCAAGAGCTTGAAGGCGTTCTTTGGCGCGGAGAGATTCTTCAAATCCGGCAAGTTCCTCGCGGCCCGAAAGTTCCTGATATGTGCGGCGGGCCGAGAGGGAATCATTCAATTTCTCGAAGGCCTCCCCGCTCCGGAAATACGCCTTGGCAACCCAATCAAGCCAGCGTCCGTGCATCACATAAATCCTCTGAAAATACGGGACTGCGAGTTGGGGCTTGCCTTCCTTCATGTAAATTTCGCCGGTCTGAAACAGGGCCTGACATTTCTTGGGCCCCGTCGCGAACTGACTCGAAAGCAGGGTCTCCAGACTTTTTCTTGCACCAGCATAATCGCCACGGGCTTCCTGAAGTCCGGCACGGGCCAGCATGATTTTTCCGAGCAGGACGGAGCCGAGGGATTCTTTTTCAAAGCGGTCGAAGTATCCGAGGGCGGCTTTTTCATTGCCGCGTTGGAGTTCAATCAGGCCGAGTGTCGCAAAGGCGCGGTCTTTTTGCGGTGCTCGCGGATTCCATTTCACGAGATTCCGCCAGAGGGCCTCGCCTTCGGCTTCCTGACCCGAGGCAATAAGCGCGTCAGCAATATCCGCAAGCACGAGCGGATTCGTCTCCGAGACATTTACAAACCCGGTGGCTTCGACGAGCAGGTCTCTCGAACGCTGGGGGTCGGATTTTTTTAGGGCCATGGCTTGAGCCCAGAGGGAGCGCAGAAGGAGGGCGTTTTTGCCTGCGGATTCTTCCTTCAGATCGCGAAGGCGGGCAAGGTATTGGGCCTGTTGTTCAGGGACTTTGTAGAGTTTGGAGAGCGCCGGAAAAAGATCTTCCACTGAGCGGATCGTGGCATCATTTCCGTATTCAGTGATCGCATCCCAATAAATCTGACGGGCTTTGTCCTGGTCGCCTTCCTGACGGTAAACCCAACCGATGTTAAAGATGGCTTCGGCCACGCGCGGGCTGCGCGGGGAGGTTTGAATGTAGGCCTGCATCTGATCCCTCATGCGGGGATATTCCTCCATGAGCTTGAGCGCCTTGGCTGTTTTGAAAACGCCCTCTTCATAGAATCGTGTGTCGGAAGGCGGGATGCCTTCAAACGCGGAGATGCCCTCCTCCATGCGTCCTCCATTCATGAGGGCATCCCCAAGCAGGATGCGGGCCTCACTGGTCTCATCTCCGCCGGGATATTTGCGAAGGTATTCGGAAAGTTCCTTGATGCTTGTCTCGTAGTCCTCCAATTGCTGGGCGCAATAGGCTTTGCGGAAAAAGGCCGCGCTCCGGAACTGACCGTCTTTGCGCAAAGACAAGTATTCCTCCATCGCCTCGCGGGCTGTCTCAAATTGTTTGTCCAGCGAGAAGCCCATCGCACGCCAATACTCGGCTGCATCCGCCAATTCGTGTTTGGCATGTTTTTTCCGAAACTCATCAAACGCCGCAATCGCTTCCACATTGCGCTCGGCAAGCAGCAGTGTGAACCCCTTCATGAACTGAGCCCGCGCGGCAAATTCGCTCTCAGAAAACTTTTTGGTGATCGTATCAAATGTCGCGACCGAGGCCTCATAGTCCGCCGTCTTTTGTTCGGCCAAACCCTGCATATAAAGAATGAGGGGAACACTTTTCGACGCAGGAAAAATTTCCGCAAATTTCCTGGAGGCTTCGATGACTTTCGGCCAGCGCTCAATTTCCACCCAGGACTGCACGAGGTTCACTGAGGCGGCTTCCACGAGGGGGTCTGGCGGCATTTCCTCAAGCATGGCTTCCATGATGAGGGCCGATTCGCGGTAGCGGCGCAATTGTTGATAGGCGGTTGCCAAACGCAGCCGGAGCGCGGAATCGAAGTTGGAGATTTTTTGGAATCCTTCCACTTCCCGCCCGACCTGGGCAATTTGCAGGCCGAGTTTTAGTTTGGTGTAGGGGTCGGTGTTGGGATTGGCCTCGGCGGCGGCGAGGCGGGATTGAAGGTCGGCCAACCGGTCTTCTTGATGTTTGAGCAGGCGGGCAGAATCCCAAACTCTTTGAAAACAGAAAATGGCATCCCGCGGCCGTCCCTGCTCGAGGAAGTGATTTCCAAGCTCAAGAATCATGGACTGAAATCCCACCAACTGAAGCAGGTCCTTCATGTTGGGGTATTCCCCTTCGACCAGCTTTAATGCGGCTTCGAAATCCCCGGCTTGTAATAAATTGTAGAGCGCAAGCACGGTCGAGCGGCCTCTGCCTCCGGGATCCAAACGGGGAGCCAATTTCCCAAAATACTCCGCCGCTTCAACATACTTTTCTTCCAACATGAGAGCCGTCCCAAGGAGGATCTCTGCTTCCGGGATTTTTTGGGCGGCAGGGAATTGTTTGATGTAGCTCGGATTCGTCACGGCGCCGGGAGGGAAGAGGCCAATAAATTTTTTGAAACTCTCGATGGCGGCAAGATTCTCTTTGTCCTCCATTTGGGAGACGCCGAGCCAGAAGGTCAGTTCTTGGATTTGTTGGGGATCAAGGGGCGGGGTCTTTGCAAGCGCGCTCTGAATGGCCTCCACTGCCTCCGTAAATTTTTTGTCCTGCACATAACACATCGCGAGCGTGTAACTCCGCCTGCGGATTATCTCCACAATTTGCGGCTCCTTGGCCTTCGCGTAACTCGTGAAAAAATCGCTGTAGAGCTTCGCCGCCGCCGCAAAATCTTTTTTGCCGTAAGCCGCGTCCGCTGAAGCCATGAGCTCATCCGCGGTCATGTCCGCCGCCGAAGGAGCGGAGATTGCCTGCGACATGCAAGGGGTCACCGTTCCCATGGCACAGACCACAGCAAGGCAAACGCGGATGAGAAACCCCTTCATGTCAGCGTCCCTCATACCCTAAATCTTGCGTGGCGCAATGTGACAATTTCGCAACATTTGAGGGTTGCCAATTATCCAGGCCTTCGGATTTCTTCAAGAAGGGCGGTGGCAGCCCGCCCGCTTGCTCCCTCGGCTTTGAGGCCGGAGAGGATTTCGCGGAAGTCAGCTATCAACGAATCGCGGGCGGAGGGGTCATCGAGCAGGCGAAGCGCCTCGGCGGCCATCGCTTCGGGCTTGGCATAATACTGGATAAACTCCTGCACAATTTTTGGAGCCGAGCGGGCGGTCAGGCGTGGGTCGTCCGGGGGATTGTGGCGGTAGTTGTTGAGAATATTGATAATGCCGAGGCAGTCCACGGCGACGAGCCGACGACCGAGTTCAAACGAGAGCCATGCCGCCTTGTAAATGAGGATGTAGGGGAGTTCAAAAAATGCGGCCTCGAGCGTTGCCGTGCCTGAGCAGACAATTCCGGCTCTCGCTTTTTTCATGAGCTCATGGGCGGTGTTTACTTTGATGGTGATAGGAAAATCCCCGGCCATATTACGGACCCGGTCGCCATGATCGGGACTCGCCACGGCCACTTCGAACCGCGTGGACGGCCTCGCGGCAAGCACAAGGCGGCAGGTTTCCATCATGACCGGAAAATTTCGCTGAACTTCGCGTTTCCGGCTGCCGGGAAAAAGACCGAGCAGATCGGGATCCCGGGGTTCGGACGTTTTTTCGGAGAGCAGGTCCTCCAAAAGCGGGTGACCCGCAAACACGGTTTTCAGGCCGCTGGCCTCATACATCGGCTTCTCAAAGGGAAACACACAGATCATGAGGTCGAGGAGCTTCGCCATTTGTGGAATCCGTCCCCGGTTCCATGCCCAGACCTGGGGGCTGATATAATAAAGGATTTTCCCCGCGTAGCCCTGCTTTCTCAAAGCCTTTGCAAGTCGTAAATTAAAACCCGGATAATCCACCAATAGCACGGCTTCGGGTTTCAAGCTCTCGATGTCGGCCAGCATGTCATGGAATTTTTTGCGGAAGTAGCCGTAATGCCTGAGCACGTCGACAAAGCCCACTACGGCAGCCTTCGCGACCCAATCATCAAAGGGCTCTCCCGCCAGCGTGGCAATGAGCGGCCCCCCGGCTCCTATAAATTCCACGTTGGGATCGGCGGCCCTCATGGCCCGCATCACCTCATAGGCACGCGCATCCCCGCTGGATTCTCCCGCAACCACCCAAATTTTTACACGCGACATATTGTCATGGTCATACTTCATACTCCATACTCTCGGCAATGTCTCTTGATCTCACCATCCGTCCCCGCCGTCTCCGGAGAACAGCGATCCTCCGCGATCTCGTGAGAGAAACCCGCCTCACCACGGACGATCTCATTTATCCGCTGTTTGTCCATGAGAGCCGGGAAGATTTTGAAATTCCGTCCATGCCCGGAGTTTTCCGCAGAAATGTCGATTCGCTTGTCGCCGAATGTGAAGCCTCATGGAACCTTGGCCTGAAAGCCGTGGCTCTTTTTCCCTGCCTGGATTCCTCTGTCAAAAACCCACTCGCCACGGCCGCTTTCGATGAAGACGGGCTCATCTTCCGCGCCATCCGCGCCGTCAAAAGGGCGGTCCCGGATTTGCTGGTTATCACCGACGTCGCTCTCGATCCGTTCACAGATCATGGTCATGATGGATTGCTGACCCCTGATGGTGGCGGCGTGGCGAATGATGAAACCGTGGAGGCGCTTTGTCGTCTGGCCATTTTGGAAGCGCAGGCCGGTGCGGATATTGTTGCTCCCTCGGACATGATGGATGGCCGGGTCGGAGCGATCCGCAAGGCGCTGGACACCCAATCTCTCGAACACACGCTCATTCTTGCCTATTCGGTCAAATTCGCTTCTGCATTTTATGGTCCCTTCCGGGATGCGGTTGGCAGCAAAATCGGCGGAGATGCCATCTCGAAGGCCACCTATCAAATGGACCCTGCGAATGCCCGCGAGGCATTGCGTGAGGCCGCTTTGGACGAAGCCGAGGGAGCAGATATCCTAATGGTCAAACCAGCCGGCCCGTATCTGGATGTCCTCCGCGCGGTCAAAGACCACGCAAACATTCCCGTCGCCGCCTATCAGGTGAGCGGAGAATATTCTCAAATCCATGCCGCCGCCCGCCTCGGCTGGCTCGACTACAAACGCATCCGCGATGAATCGCTTCTGGCCATCAAACGAGCCGGCGCTGACCTCATCCTCACCTATTTTGCAAAAGAAGTCGCCGCTTCACGAGATCAGGCAAAGAGCGGAACGAAACCCGCTGTTTGAAAGTGCGCATCATTCGTTGCGGCCTCCCGCAAACCAAGTTGGCTCATCACAGAAAAG
>JBGSVX010000508.1:0-8301 GCA_041752795.1 Terrimicrobiaceae bacterium | reverse complement strand
GTTTGGCAAACTCCGCCAAGGCTTCATCATACTTCTTAAGGGCGATATAACTGTTCGCCAGCGAGTACAGCGCGTCATCCTTCCGGGTGCCCTGCCGGAAGGCTTCGAGATAGGTCTGGAAGGCTTTGATCGCGTCCTCGTAACGCTGCAAATTATAAAGCGCGGCAGCCTTTACGTAGAAAACCGGTTCGAGTGCCTGGAGGATTTTGGGATCCTTCGCGTTCCGAATCTCGTCTTTCGCAAGAAGTTGATCGAGCTTGTCGCAGGTCTCCTGAAAGTTCCCCGCATCGAAAGCCGTCATGGCCGCACTGGCCAATTGGTCATTCTCCGCAGGGGGTGCCGCCGGGCTTTGTGACCACGCAGAAACTGGAAGAAAGACTGCCAGGAGAGAAGGTACAAAACAGGCATTCAAAATCGATCTCATGAAGGGGGAAGAGAGGGTCCTTAGGACTAAAATTGCGGGGGGCAAAATTTTTGCTTAATCAATTATAATAATATTAAAATCTCGTTCAGGAAACCAAAATCTTTGATTCTTGCGCGTAGGGTGAGGCGAAGCCGAATCAATCCCACCCCTTCCGCTGTGCGAAGCACAAGGACCAAATGAAGAAGCGGACAATACCCCCCCATAGCCGATACTCCCACGCCTCGCCGCGAGTCCTGGTTTCTCCTGCCTTGGGGAGGATCCGCAGAGGGTCTAACCTTGCTGCAAGCGTCGAAGCCGTGGATGAATAGTAGGAGCTTCCTTCACCTCTCCCCAATGTTGAACTGCAAGTCCCCCGATGACGCAAAACGACCAACGATGTCTCCGGCATACTTCCTGAAGCTCCAAGGCGAGGCCGAAAAGTTCCGTCATGATCTTGCTTCAACCAACCGGAAAAGACGTTGTTGCTCTATTAATCCTGATGTCGGAGCAGGCGGGTGAGAATTGACTTTGGCCAAGACCAGACCGTGGAAAGCGAGAATTGACTTCACGGTGTCTGATTCCCGGATGTTTTCACAACGCACGCTCTCCATCACGGGGGCAGCGCGTTGCCAGGCCTCTACGGACCGCCGAATGGATGCGCGTTGGAGATCCATCATGTTTTCATACCCCCCCCTTCTGACCCAAGCCAATGCCTGAACTCGAAAATGTCCAAACACTGGCTCTTTCATTGCTGCGCTATGTGCCTGGTTTCCCATCGCGGAATCCAACGACACCGTCCGGGTAGTAAAGTGCGAGGGGCTTGGATTCACCAACCTCGATGGTTTCGCTGCCTTGTGCTCTTGCGGGATGACGAATGTCGCCGTGGCGAATGGATCAGTGCGGAGTCTTCAAAAAAGCGCAAAGACCGACTGCCGTGGCCGTTTTTGACAGTGTTCCTCCTGGATCACCAGGAATCCCTCGGTGAGCACAAGGAGGGGCAATTTTCGCCTAAGACGTAATATCTAAAACTTGGATGATAGATGGGGGTTGGGGGAGAAATCAGGCTGATTTCTCGCGGCGTTTTTCCATCCATGCTTTGCCCATTTCCCAGGCGATGGGGAGGACCGAAACGATGATGATGCCGAGAATAACAATTTTGATGTTTTTTTGGACAAAAGGCATATTGCCAAAGATGTAGCCGGCTCCGATGAAGAGGCCGACCCAGAGAACCGCGCCGACGACATTGTAAATGAGGAATTTGGTGTAGTTCATGGTGCCGACGCCGGCCACGAAGGGGGCGAAGGTTCGCACGATGGGAACAAAGCGTGCGAGGATGATCGCCCGTCCACCGTATTTTTCGTAGAAGGAATGGGCTTTGATCAAATGATTTTTGTTGAAGAACCGGTTGGATTCAAAATGGAAAACCCGAGGTCCGAACCATTTCCCAATGGAATAATTGACACTATCCCCAAGGATTCCTGCGACCAGGAGAAGTGGGGTAATGATTTCCACACGCAGCCCCATCTCGGGCCTGGCAGCAAGCGCGCCAACCGTGAACAACAGGGAATCCCCGGGCAGAAACGGCGTGACTACCAAACCGGTTTCACAAAAAATGATCAAAAACAGCAGGACATAAATCAAAATCCCGTAGTTTTGAATGAACCAGACGAGGTGATTCTCGGCGTGGAGAATGAATTCAATAAATTGCTTGAGAAGGTCCATGGAAGGCGTCCAAGGAACCTCAACGCCCATCATCTGGAAAGCAGAAAGTTCTTTTGATTGGAGGGAAGGGTGTAAGGAAACGTTGGTGAGGCAGGGGGACCGGGCGTCTCGTCTGATTCTGGAATCGCCAAACAGCGCGGTTTTTTCGTAGCCTGACCAAATGCCAGATAAGGAATGGGAAATCCCGCTTGCCGACGGAATGTTTTTGCTGGTTTCCCGTCTGACCGTGAACGGGCGGGTAAGAGAATTCCGCGTTGTTCTGCTGGCGGAGAAAGGGGGACGTTTACGCTGCCTGACTCGTTACGACACAGCGCACGGGTATCCTCATCATGACATTCTGGATAAAGACGAGAATCCCTTGCAAAAATCGTCATCCCAACGGACGATTTAGACGAAGCATTTCACCATGCAATCAACGACCTCAAAAAGCACGCACACCGCTATCTCGAAACGTTCGGGCAAGATTAAGCCCGTTCGGATTCCGATGCTTAGCGTCTTTCCGCGCACGGAGGAATTCGACGCGAAGGTTGAGGCGATGGGTGGCATTGAGCTCACTGGCGCTGCGCGTAAGAAATACGCCCGTTTTCTCAAGTAGCGGCCTCTTCCCACGGCCCGGAGTGCCCAGGCGCAACCGCCCGAACGGCTCCCCCTCGACATGCACGGCACACGTTCCGTGAGCATGCTTCTCCCTCGACTTGATTCCCGTATTTTTGCAGGGTGATGGGGACATGGTCACAGTTTTGGAAGTTTTGCGGGGAGCGTCCGATTATTTGGACAAAAAGCAGGTGGAGAGCGCGCGCCTGAATGCCGAGCACCTGCTGGCTCATGTGATGAAAAAAAAGCGCATTGAGTTATATATGGAATTTGACCGCCCACTCGGGGAAGAGGTCCGGGCACCAATGCGGGAGTTGATCCGGGCGAGGGGCGAGGGCAGACCGCTGCAACACTTGCTGGGGTCAGTCGAATTTTTGGGGCGAGAATTTTTGTGTGATGCAAGGGCGCTCATTCCCAGGCCGGAGACCGAGCAATTGGTGGAGATGGTTTTGAAGCAAGTATCGGCGGGACCAATCCTTGATGTGGGAACGGGGTCGGGCGTGATCGCCATTTCGCTTGCGCTGGAGCGACCGGATTCCCCCGTGACCGCGGTCGATTTGCATGATGACCCCCTTGCGCTAGCGGCGGAGAATGCCAACAAACTCTCGGCCCCAGTGACCTTTCGGAAAGCCGATCTGCTGCCTGAGGACATTTCGCCTCAAGCGGTCATCGTGGCCAATTTGCCTTATATCCCTGCTGGCGAAATTGCAGGCCTCAGCCGCGAGGTGCAAATGGATCCTGTGTCAGCCCTGGATGGCGGAGCGGATGGCATGGACCTTCTGAGGCGTTTGATTTCCAGTGCCCCGAAGGCACTTCAACCGGGAGGACTGATCGCACTGGAAATCGGATCGGGTCAGGATGCTGACGTCACCGCATTCCTGAAATCAAACAATTTTCGCGACATCGAGGCCCATCCCGACTACCAAGGCCACATCAGATTTCTCTTCGCAACCTATGGATAAAATTCTCGTTCACGGAGGCCGGAAACTTTCGGGCCATGTTAAAATCAGCGGCTCAAAAAATTCTGCGCTTCCGATTCTGGCGGCGACCCTTCTGACCAAGGAGCCCTGCGTGATCAGCCGGGTTCCGGATTTGAGTGATATCCACTACATGCTGACAATCCTGAGTGAACTGGGTTGTGAGGTTGAGCGCGCGAGCGGGGTGGTCACAATCAAAGCTGAAAAAGTGATCACAGATGCGCCCTACGACATTGTGCGCAAGATGCGGGCCTCGGTTTGTGTGCTGGGGCCGCTGCTTGGCCGCGAAAAAGAAGCGACCGTTTCCCTGCCGGGCGGTTGCATTATCGGGGATCGTCCGATTGATCTTCACCTGCGTGGCTTTGAAGCCCTGGGTGCGGCCGTGCGTGTGCAGTCAGGAAATGTGAAGGTTCTCGCGCCGGAACTCAAAGGCGCAACGATCACGCTGCGCGGCAAATTTGGCTCAACCGTGTTGGGCACGGACAATGTGATGATGGCAGCCGTCCTTGCGGATGGAACCACCGTGATTGATGGAGCCGCCGAGGAACCCGAGGTCGTGGACCTTGCAAATTTCCTGATCAAAATGGGCGCAAAAATCGAAGGAGCGGGCACACGTAGAATCATCATTGAAGGCGTTAAAGAACTCCATGGCGCGGAACATGAGGTCATTCCCGATCGCATCGAAGCAGGCACATTCCTTGTTGCAGCGGCGATTGGTGGCGGGGAAGTGACCCTCAAAAAAGTGGAACCCCGCGATGTCGAAGCCGTGATCGCGCCGTTGCGTCAGTCGGGTTTCCAAATTTCCACAACCGAGGACTCGGTCACAATCAGCCCGAACGGGGCGCGTCGCGCCATCAAACTTGATGCCCAGCCATATCCGGGTTTTCCTACGGATATGCAGGCACAAATGTGTGCGTTGCTCGCAACGACGGATGGAATCAGCGTGGTCACGGACAGTGTCTTTCCCCAGCGGTTCATGCACGTCGCCGAACTCAAACGCATGGGAGCCAACATCGAAATGCAGGGCTCGACGGCCATCATTCATGGAGTGCCACAACTCGAAGCTGCTCCCGTGATGGCCAGTGACCTCCGTGCCTCGGCGGCCCTCGTGCTTGCCGGACTCACTGCCGAAGGCGTCACCGAAATTAACCGGGTTTATCACATTGATCGCGGATATGAATCGATTGATGAAAAGCTCAATTCCCTCGGGGCGGAAATTGAGCGTGTGAAGGTATAAGACGACCTCTGCAAACTTTGTTGACCCGGACCATCGGCAGGATGCCGATGATCGAAACAATTCCACAAAAAGGTATTGGGCTGTTCCTCCTCTTGGGCGTGCCTCCCGCCTCTCCCCAAGCGTCGCCCTCCAAGGATAGCCAAAGGGGCATCGGCATCCCTGCCGATGATCCCTCAATACGTCTTCAAGACATCAAAAGGGCTATAATACCACCTCTTGGAAATTATTGGATTATTGGCAAGATGCCAATGCCACGTGTGCCGATGGTCCAAAACACTTAAAGAGCCCATGATGCCCTCAATCTTCTTGAAAAGGGGTCACCTCGCAGCTAAAAAAGCCCAATGAGACACGATGGACAAAGTCTGCCCTTCGATGCCGCATTTGTAGGAGTTATACAACGCGCTATATTTGTAGGTGAAATACAACGTGTTGCTCAATAATACTGTTCGGCAGAAAGATATGCTTACTTTTCACGATAGCCTTGAACGATTTAGCCCGCCCGACTTTATCGGCTTTTTTCAAGGCTGGCCTCGGCAGCCATCGCCAGATCAGCATTTTCAGATTCTGCAATCAAGCTACGCAGTAGTTATCGCCTATGACGCCGAGAAGCAGAAAGTTGCCGGGTTTGTCAACGCGATTTCTGACGGTTTATTCTATGCTTTTATTCCGCTTTTGGAAGTGCATCCGGAGTATAGAAGGCAGCATGTCGGATCGATGCTGATTCAGCGTTTGAGCAAGCGCCTCTCATCCTTTTATGCAGTCGATACGATTGCTGATCAGGAACTCTCAGATTTCTCGGAAAAAATATGACACCGTTACCGTGCCCACACTTCAACGGCCCATGCATATCAAGGGTCAGAAAGGCATTTCTCGGTCCTGCCCTTTCTGCTCACTGCAGGAGTTGCGGACTCAAAGTGTGCGTTCCGCCAGCATTGAGTTTCTGCTGGATAATGCTGCCAGTTTTGGGTCTCGCTACTTCTTACAGAGTCCTCAACTACCCGTTTGAATTATTGTTTCTCTTTGGTGTTTTTGCATTTCCACTTTCAACTCCTCTCTATATTCGATACGCACCGCTTTTACCCTCAAGCAAACAGCAAAACGCGACCACAAAACACCCTAACAAATGAAGCACTTAATTGCATTATCACTCACCCTATTTTCCTGCGCCTCACAAGTCGTTGCTGCCGAAGCAGACGACCACATTTTTGTCAGTGAAGAACACAAGTTTTCTGTTCAATACCCAAAAGCATGGAATACTGCAGAGACCATTCTTCCTCAAACGGTCATCCGCTTGGAGAGTCCAGATGGCGAGGATTTTAATGTAGCAGTAACAGAAATCCCACAGCTGAAGGATGTGTCTCCTGAGGAATATTCAACAAAAATGTTGCCACTTGTTGAGACAATGATCGCTTCTAGTCTTGCCAAGCAGTATCCAGACATCGCCTTAGTAGAAAAAGGTAAGACAACACTAAGCCAGCAGCCTGCATTGTATTTTATCACTGATTACACAATACACGCAGTTGGCAGAGAGCTTCCGATTCGGTGCTACACTGCAATTACCAAACATAAAGACAAGCAATATACCCTGACCTTTCGTGTCCCTAAATCATTTTATGATGAGCTTTTTCCGACTCTTCAGCGACTTGCTCTCGGATTCCAGATCCGCAAGATCAGCGGTGAATGAAAGCCATGCGCGAGCTCCATTGCTTCCAGAATCTGATTTGAAAGCCGTAGTCCCGTTGCTGCACTCTTAAGCCGCTCCGCTCTGAGAACCGCTTAATGTCTTCATCACAAATAACAGTGCTCCCTTCATATTCAGAGAAACTTTCAGGTTTTAACTTGAGGCCCAAAGCATCAAGAACGCTGAGTGTGTTCAGTTCACACACGGGCGCTTTGGCGAGCCTGTCTTCGATGTGTCGTAGAAGTTGTTTTTGGTTCATAGAAACACTCTCCCTGACGCTCTTCCGCGTCAAGGCAAGACAAATCCTCAAGAAATGTGGTGATAGAGTTTCGGATTTGAGAATCCAGAAATGTGCGAACGGGCCAGTCGACCTAATCCCTTTGCCTGCGACACTTCTGTGCATTTCGCCTGCGGAGCAGGCTCGGATGCCAGAAGAGTGCAGTTTCAAGACATAGGTAACACTTTTCAGTAAAGACATGGGTTGCGCTATGGCGTTTCCAAGCTGCACAGGCAGAGTTGAAAGATGCCATGGAAAGAACCCAAAATAGCCGAACGATTCACCGAACAGTGACCCGTGGCACGCCTCCTGCGGACTCGCTATCGTTCGCTTGGCAGGAGTCTCGCCGAACGATGCAGCAGGGGTCCGAGAATATGTGATTTTGCGCGTTTGGTCGGACCCCTTGGTGTTGTGCGCTGATCGGAGATGCGCTCTATCTTCCCTCGACAGAAAATTTTCATGGAGCCGCGTTGAGTCCTCAGGCAGTGTGCAGCAGGGGTCATTCCGAGCATATGTGAGTTTGCGCGCATGCCCGGACTGACCCCATGGAAGATCACTTTTAATGGAATCTGGACTTGTCACCGATGAATTTTCTCAAGAATCTTGCGTTATTCACATAACTTTGCCGATTAGCGCACTCCTCAGAATACCTACCAATCGTGACAGGCAAACGCAAAGAATTCACCCAACTCCAACGAGCGGAAATATATGTCCGCGACCGAGCTACTTGTTGCTTCTCGGGGGCCAATCTCTGGTTACTTGATTCACCACTTCGACCAGGATATGAGACTGACTGGGCGGATCACATCATACCCACTGCAAGAGGAGGCTCTTCAGATCCAACCAATGGCGTATGTGCCGGACATACTTTCAATGCAAAAAAGCGCCACAACACCGCTGGTAATGCGTATCTTTTTGAAAACGGTCTGCCGACATGGAGATTCTTCAGCATTTTTGGTCCTCTTGGGAATGCGCAGATAGCTCGCCTTGGTCGCCTCGCCTCTCTTGTAATCTCAGATTGGTATTTTAATCGCGCAATTGCACTTATTCTCCTTGGATTCGATTACCGCTGCCAATTTCAACTATACCATGAAAATCCACATCGTGATGACAGATATTGGTTTCGGGCGGCTTATCGCAAATTGGCGGCACATCAGCGCCTTAGTGATTACACCCTCGAGAAGCGCGGTATTGTCATTAAACCTACAGGCGCTTCGTCGAAATGAGTGGGTGAAACGAACCGGTTTGATGGGGGCTGTGCGCCCCCAACCCCCGCAGCGCTCGCCGCGCCAGGCGTTCCGGGGGGGGGGAGATGATGGGGTCCTTCGGACCGGGGATTGATTGCTGGCGCAAAGGGAACAGGCATGCGAGGAATTGAACCTATGGATGCGAATAAACTTTTTGGAATAG
>JBGSVX010000507.1:0-4344 GCA_041752795.1 Terrimicrobiaceae bacterium | reverse complement strand
GATACCCGTGGGGCCGGCAAGGTTGCGGGCGAGCCGCAGAGCCGGAAAAACATCATGCGATGTCAGAACTGGTTCCCAGGATTTTTCAACTGAGCCCATCACCGCCGCGGCATTTCGACCGGAAGAAATGAGAGCACGGTTCGACGACAAAACCCGCATGTCCACCGAACCGGCGAGCGTTTCGGCGGAATCCAAAGAACGGCGAAGCGCCTGCAGCGCGGGACCGCGAAAAGCGCTCATCGATGCCGAGGAATCCAATACGGCCACGAACTTGAGAGTGCTTGAAGTGCCGATCCGCCGGGGCTGGGCAATCATCACAGCCAGCGAAATCACAGCAAGTAACTGGAGAATTAATGGCCAGGAACTCCTCAGCATTTGAACCCTTCGTCCGCCCTCCCGGGATTTGAGCGCACGGGTCACCAAAAACAGTGTGCTTGCGGGGACCGTCCGGGACTTTCGCCTCAAGAGGTGAATAACCAGCACGGCAGGAACTCCCATCATTGCCAAAAGTCCCCACGGATTTGCAAAGAAGAGGTTCATGCGAAAATCCCTCGAAAAACCGCCAATTGTGACAAGTTGTTCACAATTGATTCCCACTCATTGACATCTGGCATGCGGCAATGATAGCTTGCCCGCGTCCGAAAAGAAACCATGGAAGCGTTCTTGGAACAACCCGTTCTTGTGCTGAACCGGCTCTGGCAGGCCGTTAATACCTGCTCTGTGCGCCGTGCGTTTACGCTTCTCTACGCGGGTCACGCCCAAGTGGTCTCTCAGGATGACTCCAACAATTTCCTGACCCATGACTTTGAGAGCTGGCAGGATTTCTCCAAAGACAATCCCGAACCCGAGATGGTGAAAACCATTTCCCTCTCCGTTCGGATTCCCAAAGTGATTGTGCTTTTGTTGTTCGACCGCCTTCCAAAGAAGGAAGTGAAATTCACCCGCCACAATGTCTTCGAGCGCGATTCGAACACGTGCCAATATTGCGGGAAGATTTTTGATCGCACCGAATTGAATCTCGATCACGTCATTCCCCGGGAGAAAGGTGGTCAGACCACATGGGAAAACATTGTGTGTTCCTGCATTCCCTGCAACACGAAGAAGGGCAACAAGCTGGCCCACGATGCCGGCATGCACCTGATTCGGAAGCCGAAACGCCCCAAGTGGCGGCCATTCATCAATATCTCCGTGTCGCGTCATTATCACGAAAGCTGGAAACACTTTCTGGACATGGCGTATTGGAACGTCGAGTTGGGCGAGGGCTGACTCTTTGGTCTTCGGGCTGGTTTTGTCCCCGTGTTTTTGGAACACTTCGTGTTTCTGTCCAAACCCATGAAATCCTTCCTCCCGGTTCAAGTTTTTCTGTGTTCACTGCTTTCCGCGCTCCCGGTCCGGGCCGATGTAAAAATGCCAGCGATTTTTTCGGAACACATGGTTTTGCAACGAACCGCCTCGGTGCCCGTCTGGGGATGGGCAGATCCCAGGGAAGAGATCGTTGTTTCCCTGGGATCCCAGAAGGCAACGGCCACAGCCGATCAGGACGGAAGATGGACGGCCACCCTGAATCTAACCGAACTGCCTGCCGGCCCCTTCGAAATGATTGTTAATGGAAAAAACGAAATCAAAATTTCGGATGTTGTGATCGGGGAAGTTTGGCTGGCCTCGGGTCAGTCCAACATGGAGTGGTCATTAAAGAACACCATCGATGCAGAGAAAGAAATTGCGGCCTCCTCGAATCCCATGATTCGTCAATTTCTGGTCAAAAAAAATTCCCCGCTTGAGCCTGCCAAGGATGTGGAAGGCGTGTGGACAGTGGCCTCGCCGTCAACATCCGCCGGGTTCACTGCGGTGGGTTATTATTTCGCCAAATCCCTGAACTCCGCCTTGTGCATGCCCGTCGGAGTAATCAACAGTTCGTGGGGAGGCACCCCCTCCGAGGCATGGACCAGTGCGAAGGGGCTCTCAAAGGACCCTGTTCTTGCGGAGTCTGTAAAAACCAATCGTGCAAAATTGATCGGAGCTCCCGCCGAACTCAAAGCCTATGTGCAAGCCATGCAGGAATGGACACAGGAAACCGGCCGGGCCAATCAACCCATTGCCGAACCGGCCCCCTTTGCGGGAAATTTGGAAAACATGGACGGCTGGGAAACCGTGAAAATTCCTGGAAAAATTACTACGCCCGGTCTTCCGGAAGCAGGGATCGTTTGGGTGCGACGGGAAGTGGAAGCCAAAGGCGGGGAGGCTCTTCCTTTGACCCTTCCGCTTGAGGGATTCGATCAGGTTTTTTGGAATGGAGATCTCATTGCAGAGACTCCGATGGAAAAAAATCCGGGCAAAGGACACATCCGGAAAGGCGGTGCTTATGCGATTCCCGCAGATCGGGTCAAACCCGGTGTGAATGTTCTGGCCATCAGGCTTCACCAACCCTCGGAGCCGGCGGAATTTAAAGGAAAACCAACGGCCGGCCCGATCGATCTCTCCGGTGATTGGAAAGCCAAAGCGGAGGCCGTGTTTCCTCCAGTTTCGGCTGAACTGACAGCCAAAATTCCCAAAATTCCGACCAAGGCCCCGGAAGCCCGAAACACAGCCTCTTCGCTCTTTGATGGCATGATATCCCCTCTCGTTCCCTACGGCCTGCGCGGGGTGATCTGGTATCAGGGCGAAGCCAATTCCTCCCGCGCCGCTCAATACCGCACGGCCTTCCCGCTCCTCATCAAAGACTGGCGGGACCAGTGGCAAAACGAAAACCTCCCATTTTACTTTTGTCAGCTCGCAAACTTCATGGCGAAAACCCTCGAGCCGGGAGATTCCGCATGGGCAGAACTTCGGGAAGCACAATCCATGACCCTGTCGCTCCCGGCCACAGGGGAAGCGGTTTTGATCGACATCGGCGAGGCGAATGACATTCATCCAAGAAACAAAAAAGAGGTGGGGGAACGGTTGGCCCCCCATCGCTCTTGCAAAGGATTACGGCAAACAGGTGGTCTTTTCGGGACCTCGCTTCAAATCGGTCACCTTCGACAAAAATACGGCCATCGTTCACTTTTCGCATGCCGAGGGAGGACTCGTTGCAGGCAAACTTCCAGAAACCCATGTGCTCAAAAGCCTCACCAACGAATCAGCCCCCCTCGCGCGAAACAGCCCACAGAGCGAGTTGGAAGGCTTTGCCATCTGCGGGGCAGACAAAACATGGCACTGGGCCGATGCCACCATGGATGGAGAAACAGTTCGCGTTTCTTCCCCGAATGTCCCTGAACCCAAAGCAGTCCGTTATGCATGGGCAAACAATCCCACAGTCAACCTCACCAATTCCGAAGGCCTTCCCGCGGCCCCCTTCCGAACGGATGATTTTCCGCTCTCGACGGCGGCAGCCAAATACTGATACGGGCATGGCTCTGCCTGATGATCCCATTTCATGATCGGTTATTTCTGAGACGTATTCTCATTTAACTTGCAGGGATGCTCAGCCGGTTTACGGTTGGAAAGCCTCAGTGAAAAAGAAACCCGATACAGCACCTTCAAACCCGGCGCAAAGCTCCGAAAAAACCTCCTGTTCCCCGCAAGGCGGCAGGCCTTGCCTGTTGAGTGAGCTGGAACGCGGGGAAACTGGAATGGTTTGTGGTGTGGAGCATTGTGGGGCAACAGGTCAGCGCCTGCTTGCGATGGGCCTCATGCCTGGCTGCGAACTGAAGTTTCTGAGGAACGCTCCTTTGGGAGACCCAATGATGGTGGAGACATCCTCCGGAGTGATTTGTTTGCGCCGGCGCGAAGCAGCCATGGTGCAGGTTGAGCGCACAAAATGACCACAGCCGTCACCCAGAAAAATCCCTCCCCCTCCTCCAAGCGAAACGTGGCTGCGACCATTGCCTTGGTCGGCAATCCGAATACGGGCAAAAGCACTCTCTTCAACCGACTCACGGGATCGCGTCAGCGCGTAGGGAACTATCCCGGTGTCACGGTCTCCAGAAAAAGCGGGGAGATGTGGTCCGGGCTTTCCCGTGTGGAAGTTTTGGATTTGCCGGGAGCCTATTCCCTGGCGGCTTCATCGCCGGATGAACGAATCAGTTCCGACGTGCTCACAGGACGCATCGGCGCGACACCAACGCTTGCCATTTGCACCGTGGATGCCACCCACCTTCAGCGCGGGTTGTTTTTGGCCTGTCAGATCGCCGATCTTGGCGTGCCCCTCATCGTCGCAGTCAATTTTATGGACGAGGCCTCGGCGAAAGGGCTGACCATTGATGCCAAAGCCCTCGCGCAACGGCTGGGCGTGCCGGTGATTCCCATCTCGGCGAGAACCGGCTCGGGTTTGGGAGAATTGCGGGATGCGATCAAAGCTGGCTT
>JBGSVX010000506.1:0-3446 GCA_041752795.1 Terrimicrobiaceae bacterium | reverse complement strand
GAATTGGGTATGATTAAAAGTGGGGGAGGTTGGCATGAAAATCAGGGCTCTTTTGGAGGGTCCTGCTTGTCGGGACCTCCCAATCCGCTGCCAATTACCGAACGGCATTGGGTTTACAGGGATTCAAGGTCCACGAGAATTTCGCGGTCCTTGGCACCATTGACGGGGCCAATGATTCCGCGGCGCTCCATGATATCCACGATGCGGGCGGCACGGGTGTAGCCCAGGCGAAGGCGGCGTTGGAACATGGACGTGGAAGCCCGGCGTTCCTGACGCATCACTTCAAGGCACTTGTCCAGGAGGTCCTCGTCCTCGTCCGTGACGTCTTCCGCCTCCTCGGAGGTTGAGTTCAATTTTTCGTGGATGCTGGACTCAAAAGAAGGTTCGGCTTGGGCTGCGACAAAATCGACCAGACGGTGGATTTCATCATCTGTCACCAAAACTCCCTGGGCCCTGAGCAACTCGGACGAGCCCGGCGGCAGATACATCATGTCGCCCTGACCCAACAATTTCTCTGCTCCCTTCTGGTCGAGAATGACCCTGCTGTCCAGGCCGGAGGCCACTTGGAAGGCGATGCGGCTTGGGATGTTGGCTTTGATAATGCCGGTGACCACATCGGCCCGGGGGGTTTGGGTGGCCACGATGACGTGGATGCCTGCCGCGCGCGCCATTTGGGTGATGCGAGCTATGGCTCCCTCCACTTCGGCGGGAGCGGTTTGCATGAGGTCTGCGAGTTCGTCCACAATCACCACGATGTAGGGCATGCTGTCTGGAACGATGACGTCACCATCCCGCGCATTGCGAACGACCGGCGGTGGTTCGTCGGGGATTTCATCCGGCTCCTCGGAATCAGGGTCGGGAGGATCGATGGGAGCCGGCGGGGTCTCTTCTGCAGTGGGTGGGACAGCTGAGGCGCGCGGGCGTTCTTGAAAGCCTGTGATATTGCGCACGCCGACTTTGGCAAAAATTTTGTAGCGCATCTCCATTTCGTCCACGACCCATTTGAGTGCGAGAAGGACCTTTTTGGGATCGGTGACGACCGGGGTGACGAGGTGAGGCAGGCGGTTGTAAATCTGCATTTCCACGACCTTGGGATCGATCATGATGAATCGCAGGTCCTCTGGAGTGAAACGGAACAGGAGGCTGGCGATGATGGAATTGATGCAGACACTTTTTCCACTGCCGGTGGTCCCGGCGACGAGGCAGTGCGGCATTTTGGCCATGTCTGCGATGATTGGTTTGCCGTAAACGTCTTTGCCAAGGGCAAGAGGAAGCCGCCCGCCGGAGTGCAACCATTCGGTGGTTTCCAAAAGTTCGCGCAGGGTGACTTTGACCTTTTTGGCGTTGGCGATTTCGATGCCGACGGTGTCTTTGCCTGGAATGGGAGCAAGGATGTTGATTCGGGCGGCGCGGGTGGCTCGTGCAATATCGCGTTCCAAACTGGAAATCCGGTCCACGCGAACGCCACGCAAGGGTTTGACTTCGTAGCGGGTGATCGTTGGGCCGTAGGTAATATCGCCCGCGGTGGCCTCAATCCCGAATTCCCCCAATGTCGCCAGAATCGTGTTCTGCATCGCGAGAAGTTCCCCGCGGTCAGTCGGCGTGCGCCCCTCGGTCTCCTGCGCATCCAACAAATCCAATGGCGGCAATTGGTAGTTTTCCAAGCGCAGACCTGTGAGGACCGGCTTGTCCACATTGTCCTTATCTTTCGGGCGGCTGCGCGCGGCATCAATCTCAGCCAGTGTGGGCCGCTTGTCCGGGGGAGCGGTTGCATCAATGATTTTGGGTTCCTCAGTGGACAGAGTAACAGGCGCCGGGCCAGGGATTTCTTCGATGTCACCACCCTTTTTCTTGCGGGTCTTTTTCTCCAACTTCTCAGCTTTTTTGGCGAGTTCCTGACGCTCAAGTTCCATGCGCTCGGAATCTTCCATGGCGGCAATTTTGCGTTTCCGGGCCTCTTCCCTGCGGCGTTTGGCGGCGGCCCACGCCTCGCGAAGCACATGAATCGGGTGAAAACCGATCGCAAGCACAAGGCTCACCAAATAGAGAACCCACAAAACGGCGGGGGCTCCCACCGGGCCAAGAGACCCCCCGAACGCGCGTTCGCCTACCCATTTCCCTATCCACCCGCCCGGCCCCTCCAAACGAAAGTCGTCTTTCCACCCCTGCAAAAACCATGCCTGCATTTGAATGAGACAGGCTCCGGTGATCACCATCAACACGCTCCATCCAATACGCTCCGAAACCCGGAATCCCGGGATGGCCAGCTTTGCCAACCCGTAGCCCCCGCAAACTATGATCCACAGGTAGGCGGCCGCACCAAAGAAAAAATACAGATACCCGGCGACGATGGCTCCGACCACTCCGCAGAGGTTATGAGTGACGGCATTCGAGGCGCTGTTCCAACTGATAAGAGGAACCCATTTGGGGATATCTTGCGGATCGTAAGAGATCAGCGCAATGGGCAGCAAAATGGCAAGGCCCAGCAGGACCAGGCCAATAACCGCGTCCCATGTTCCCCCGCCTCGTGATTTGTTTGCCATGTTTTGAACGCCGCATGTTGCCCGAAGATCGCCCGGCCCGCAAGAACTCCTCGGGAAAATGCAGGACAAACGTCCAAGGACCAGTGCAGGCAATTTTTCACAGACCATTGGCCACGGGAAGCGCGAGCGAAGTTTTTGGCCTCGGCTGGAATGCTGGTTAGCAGGAAGCGAGTTTCGGAGGTTGTCACCCCATCGATTTGCCGCAGGTTTTCGATCATTCCGAAGCTGCGCAGGCCTTCCCAGAGGTCGCGGTCCACGAACCAGTCGATTTTCTCCGTGATCCAATAGCGTCGGGTCTCAATGCGGCGATGGTTTTTTTCCACAGTTTCCAAGAACTTATGGGTCACATCCGCAAAGCCCCTTTCCTTTGCATCCAAAAGGAACGTGCTCACCTCCTCGTGGAACTTCTCGTGGTTGCCCTTGAGTGCCAGAACGTAGTGGGCATCGGCCTCTTTTATCTCGCGCGCAATTTCCTTCTGTGTGCCCATGGCGTCGATGGTGACAATGCACTCGGAGAGTTCCAAAGCACGCAGCGGTTGAGGGATGGCCGTGATTTCATTGCTGTTCTCCTCGACTTTGATCTGTCCGAGGATCAAGCCGTTTTACCTCCCCCGGGCACTCACCATATGGATGGCACTTTTGGCACAATTTCTCTTGTGACTGCGCCGTAGTGTCTTGCCATCAATGACAACGATTTCCCCGCTGATTTTCTGACGCAGCCCCTCCGTCCAGATGCGAAAGCTTTCGGCGAAGACTTTGTTGTCCATTGCAACAAAAACCCGCCCAAACGTGTCGTGGGACGGTATCCCGTTGGAAAGAGTTAGAGCATCTCTCAAAAGAAATTTCCGAAAATAAAGCTTGTACTATGTGAGAATTGGTCGCAATAAAATGAGAATTGCGACA
>JBGSVX010000505.1:0-1647 GCA_041752795.1 Terrimicrobiaceae bacterium | reverse complement strand
ATAACCATCTCCGCGCGCACTGTCATTACAACGGCACCCGCCCCACAAATCCTTGCCATCTTTGGTTCTCACATTCCCGATTCAAATCCCCTTCGGAACATCACGTACGATCCGTGTTTTTCGTTTGTTATGGAAGTTCATGAGGTCCAAGCAGAATGGTCGGCTTTGCAATGCGTGCATCCGGTCATTTCATGGATTGCAAATGACGCCACACGCAGAGATTCAAAGACTCCGAATGGTCTGTTCGTGATTCACACCTCGCCGGAATTCAGTCAGGCAAATTTGGAAAAAACTCCCGCTGAGTTGGCCTGGCAGGTCACCGCCGCCTTGGTGGACATTTGCGGTCCGGAGTTTTCGAAAGCGGCCGCCGTTCATGCCCACCGTTGGCGCTACGCCAAGGTCAGGAATCCCCTGCCTGGTTCGTGCCTTCAAATTGCGGAGAATTTGCTCTTTGCAGGAGATGCCTTCCTTCATGCCAATGTGGAGGCCGCATGGCTTTCGGGTCGGTCTGCGGGGGCCGGGGTGATGATTGGGTAAAATGATCGTTTATTTGCATCATCGGAAGGATGCCGATGCCATTGGGCTCCTTGCTCAGAGCCTGTTGTCAAACCAAGACCTGATGTCTGTCAGCACCTGTTCGCGGCCAAGGTCGTTCCAGAGAACGTGAAAGGACTCAGGATATGCCAGGTAGGTTTTTTCGCGGCTCGCAAGAAGGTTGAACCATGACTGCACTTGATCAGTCCGAATGAAGCAATCCTGTCCGGCTGCGAGAACAAGACAGGGATGTGAAATTTTTGTTGCGACATCCGGCATGGATTCCATGAGTTGACCAACCGCATCGAGGACCCCAAAGGAAAAGGCCGGAATGTGTTGTGGGCCACTGCGCTGACGCTTCAACCACGCTTCATCGCGGGAGGTTGCCGGCAGTTTGGAAGTGCCTGAGACAAACCATGAGGGTTTGAGCCGACCATTCGGTGCCATTTTTGCCAACACCTTGAGGGCCAACCGCACAAACTGCGGAGTCTCACGGGAGAGTGTGACCACCGGAGCTGAGAAAATCGCTCCGCTCACCGGCGGCAGTTCCAGATCATGCGAGAGGCACCACGCACACAACATGGCCCCAAGGCTCTCTCCACAAAGGAAAAATGGTCTGCCGGGCAAATACACTTCGGAAGCAAAGGCGGAGAGATCCTCTGCGATGACCGCAGGGTTCATGAACTTCCCACGGCGAGAAAGTTCGGGATCAAGGCCCTCTCCGCGAACGGTCACCGCATATCCGGCGATCCCCAATCCAGCCAGCGACTCTCCGAGGGGCTCAAAGTCCGAGGGACTGCCACCCAGACCATGGACAAAAACGATGATGGCGCGGGCCGTTTCGGGATTTCCCCATTTCAGAATGGGAAAACGTGTTCCATCCCGTGCCTGCCAGTGGGAGGAGGCTGAGGTCAGCATTCCACGACCCGGGTCTGACACGATGCCCGGATCGACCTTCTCCAAACCGTGTTCGGCAGCAGGCATTTATCGGGTTTAAGTGCCCAACAATAGCCGGGCGGGATTTTCGATGCAGTCTTTGACGCGCACAAGAAACGTGACCGCCTCCTTGCCATCAACCACACGGTGGTCATAGCTCAGAGCCAGATACATCAT
>JBGSVX010000504.1:0-6206 GCA_041752795.1 Terrimicrobiaceae bacterium | reverse complement strand
TCGTGGACCTCTGGCCGGAAATCTCCGAACGTGTCCCCCGTGTTTTCGCCGAACCAGAACATTGATGTCAGTGGAGCAAAACCCACTGATTCCGGACGTCCGGTGAAAAAAAGGGTGGCCCGGACAATCATGTGAGTTTCCGGGCCCGGCCAGATTTCAAATTCGTAGGCACCGACCACACTGCGGGATTCCATCAAGGCATAGACGATCATGCTGCTCGAAAACGATTCCGGTTTTTTTAGCCAAAATTTTGAGAAGACCGGAAACTCTTCGGTTTTGCCTTTGACGTCAGTATTGATTGCGAGGCCCCGGGCACTGATTCCGTAATGGAGACCCTTGGAAACGGCGCGAAAATACGAGGCCCCCAAAAACACAAAGGCTTCATCCATCACATCCGGTCGGTTCAGAGGATGATGAATCCGGAAGCCCGCGTATCCAAGCGAAGATGGCATCGTTTCCTTCAGAGGGTTCTTTCCAAAATCAAAAAACTCCGGGGTGTATCGCAGTGGCTCAACCTGGTTTCCTGTGACCTCAAAAATTTCCACCGGGCGGTCGTGCAAGCCGCCGGGATGAAAAAACCGCGCTTGAAATGGCAGGCCGTCTTTTCGCCAAAGCGTAAACTCTTCTTTCCAGCGAATGTCGCGGGTCTGATCATAGTTCAGTTCCCGGAGTTCTTTTGGAAGCGCTGGAACTGCGGTCAGGTATCCCTCCCTCGCCATGTCCGATGCCATCTCAACAACCGTGTCATACGAAAAAACCTCTTCATGCCGGTTGCTGATCACGATGACCAGCAGGACAGCAGTCAGAAATCCGAAGAGGATGTGGGTTTTCATTTCAATTCAATTCTGCTGAGCGACTCCCCGGCTCAGGAAAGTGGTATCTCACAAGCCAGCCACGACAACTCGACGCGGAGATTACTTTCCAATCGAAATTCTTCAATCCAAGAAAAGCATCTCGGCAATCATTGTCAGGCCTTCGGCGCGAGGTGGTCGTTAATAAAATCCATGCATGCAGCCTGCGTATCGCGCCACGAGACCGGACGGTATTTTTCTTTGATGAGGCGGCACTCATTTTCCAGCGCATCTTGGTCAAAGGCGAGGCGGCGAATTTGATCTACCCACGAATTGGTGTCGTGGGGGTCGAGATGAATTGCTGCTCCTTGGCTTGCTTCCGGAATCGAAGTGGCGTTGGAGGCAATGCATGGCTTGCCGGCAGAAAGGCTTTCGGCAACAGGAAGTCCGAAACCTTCTTTTAGGGATGGGAACACTGTGAAACGGCATTTGGCATACAGCCAGGCAAGTTGAGCGTCGGAGGCTGATGGAAGGATGTGTACACTACCTTCAAGCTCCGGGCTCTCGGAAATACGTTTGACGAGATCAACCCCCTCCGTATGAACACTTCCAGCCATCACAAGCTTGGGGGGAGAGTCTCCCTCTCGCAGAAGATGCTCCCAGACGTCTATTAGAAGAGCATGGTTCTTGCGTGCAACAATATCCCCAACCGTGAGAACGAAGCATCCAGGTTCAAGTCCTGCAACAGGCTCCATTCCTTGCGCCTCAAGTTGGCCGGCGAGGGGTATGACCTCGATTGGTGGGCAGCGGAGGTCGCGGGAGGCAAGACTTTCAAGCAAAATTCCGGCGCTGAACTGTGAAATCGCCAGAACAAGATCGGCCTCCCGGGCAACGAAGTCCGTTCCCGGAAGATCGATTGTTGTAGGATCGGTGAGACGGGGATCGCCTTTTGGCAGCGTGGCAAGAAGGTCAAAATGGAGGAACACGAGGCGTACGCCATGCCTGTGACGCAGGTCCATAAGGGCTTGAAAATCATGGCGGTTAATGCCGTCCGGAATAAGCAGGATGGACCCCTTTTTGAGAAACGGCCGGCTGCTGGCCAAAGGTTCGATCATGCTGCCAAAACATCTTAACAGCGGATCCCGCACTTTAGAGCGCACGAGTCGTTCGACCTGTCGATACAAAGCAGAGACGCGCGATTGTTTGATCCGTCCCGGTGGAGAGCGGCGCACCTCGGTCTGCTGCAACTCGGTCATCATGCGTAGAATTTCTGCCGGATCGACCGGAAGGAATTTCTGGGATAATCGTTGAAACCGGCAAAAAGCAACACCCGGTGTGGGATGGGTTGCGAATGCTGTGGCCAGGCCCCGTGCGACGCGTGTCGTGCCATGGGCGAGGCGTCCCCGCTCAGAAAAGATTGTGGTGCTGTCAATGTGGAGCATTGACACTGGATCGCGGGGGGGAATTGTCGTCTCTGGATTATACATTAAACAGACTGCTTCAAGCCTCAAACATCTGGGCTAAGCGACGGCACCTCTTAGGCCTTTTGAGCGGCCTGGAGAAAGGGGGCGATCGCTTGCTGGAGTTTCCCAAACATTTGGAAATCGACCTGTTGTTGACCATCGCTCATGGCCTCGGCGGGGTTCGGGTGAACTTCGACGAGGAGACCGTCCGCACCAACGGCGATGGCACCGCAGCAAAGCGCGATCACGAGATCCGCCCGACCACATCCCTGACTCGGGTCCACGATCACGGGGAGGTGGGATTCTTTTTTTGCGATGGCAACCGCTGCGAGGTCGAGGGTGTTGCGGGTGAAGGTTTCGAAGGTGCGGATTCCGCGTTCACAGAGCAGGACATTGGGATTGCCGTGCGCGAGGATATATTCGGCGGCAAGAAGCCACTCCTCAATTTTTTCGCTCATTCCACGCTTGAGGAGTATGGGTTTGCCACTCTTGGCGCATTCGATGAGCAACTGAAAATTCTGCGCATTGCGGGCACCGATTTGCAGGACGTCTGCCACTGCTGCCACATGTTCGACATCACGTTCGCTAAGTACTTCAGTGATAATTTTCAGACCCGTCTGATCGCGGGCCTCGGCCAGCATGCGGAGGCCATCCCGTCCCAGTCCCTGAAACTCGTAGGGCGATGTCCTTGGCTTGTAAGCTCCACCGCGCAGGATGGTTGCGCCCGCCGCCTTCACCGCGTGGGCGGTTGAAAGCAATTGCTCCATGCTCTCCACAGAACATGGACCAGCCATCATGCAAAAATGACCGCCCCCGATTTTCACCCCGTCCACATTCACGACGGAATCTCCATCATGAGATTCGCGGCTCACCAATTTGTAGCGCTTTTGAACACGAAGGACACTCTCCACCTGGGGAAGCGCGGTGAGAGACTCCAGATTGGCGTGGGTTCGCTCGTCTCCAATAGCCGCGACAACCGTTTGATTGGCACCATGAATCGGGGCAGGGGTGTAGCCGAGAATTTCAACTTCCCGCAGGACTTCATCGATTTGTTCACTTGTGGCATGTGGGCGGATGACTATGATCATTGGTTTGCCGCAAGTCCGGGGAGTTGTTGATGTCCAGACAGGCGGATCGAAATGATTTTATGAAAGAACGCACAAAGGACAAAAGAATTCGTGAGTTGGTGGCAGATGTGGCCTCGGGTCAGCCTGCGGAACTGATTGAAGAAATGATTGAGACGGCGCTCCGTTTCGGGCGGGACCGGGTGAATATTGCCGATCTGAAGCTCTACACCCGCGCCATGAAGGAATTGCGCTTTGCCGCCAATGTTTTTGCAAAATATCATGGCATTCGGAAAGTTGCCGTTTTTGGCAGTGCGAGAACCAGCCCGGACGCCCCCGAATATCAACTCGCAAAGGCCTTCGCTGCGAGGATCGTTTCCGAGGGCTACATGCTGATCACAGGTGGCGGGGATGGAATCATGGGAGCGGCTCAAGAGGGCGCAGGTGCCGAACGCAGCTTCGGGCTGAATATCCGGCTGCCCTTCGAACAACGGGCGAATGAAGTCATCGACGGAGATCCCAAGCTCATTAACTTCCGATACTTTTTTACCCGCAAGCTCAATTTCGTAAAAGAGACACATGCCTTTGCTCTCTTTCCCGGTGGGTTTGGCACGCACGATGAAGGTTTTGAGGTGCTGACTCTTTTGCAGACCGGCAAGAGTCCAATCGTCCCGATCGTCCTGCTGGATCGACCCAATGGCCATTACTGGGAAACATGGCGGCGGTTCATGGCGAATGACCTTCTCGCTCAGGGTTTGATTTCCCCTGCGGACTTCAACCTCATTTTTATCACCCATGATATTGAAGCCGCGATCCAACACATCCTCAACTTCTACAAAAATTTTCATTCCTACCGCTGGGTTCGAGACAAAATTGTGATCCGCATTCAGCGGCCTCTGACCCCTTCCGCCCTCAAAAAACTCAATGATGGATTTCCGTCGCTGATTCTTGGCGGGCCGATTGAGCAGAGCGGGGCACTGCGCGAGGAGGCCGATGACACACACCTTGCCCATTTTCACAGGCTGTCCTTTGTTCCCAAAAAAGACTTTGGAGCCCTGCGCCTGTTTCTGGATGCGGTGAATCAGTCCGAGACAGAAGAGAGCTGAGTTTTAGATTGTTGGAATGAACAAGGACCTCGCAGAAAAAGAGCCGGCTGGGGCGGGTGCCGGGAAATCGCGCTTTCGGGGGATATCGTTCCGCACGGCACTGCTTTCGCTTGTGTTGGGGCTGATCCTTGCGTCTTCCCTCACGTCCACCGGACTTGGAGCCCGTGGACTTCGCATGGCATTCCAATCGCTCTTGGAGAAGCAAATCATGACCACCCTGGATGCGGTCACCAGCCTCGTGGAGGAGCATTTTGAGCCAGCTCAGAGGCTTGTTGATTCGCTCTCAAGGGACATCCGGCATGGACGCCTTTCAATTGATGATCCCATCAAGCTCGCCAAATCTTTTGCGGCTGATCTCGAATTCGAAGAAGGAATTGCATGGATTAGTTTTGGCTATCCGGATGGACGATTTGCCGGGGGGAGAGAAGAGGGGGAATCTCCAGTGATCAATATTTCAACACCCGATGGCGGACGGCCCAGTGAGTGGATGATGGATGAACATGGCGCATGGCATCCCTTTTCTCATCCGAACATGCCGGAATCTTATGATGCCCGCGAAAGGGGATGGTTCCAGCTTGCGACATCGACCAGGGATCGGATCTGGACACATCCATATGATTTTGCCTCCGGCGAACGTGGCATCACGGTCTCGCAGGCCATCTACGGGGAGAACGAAGAATTTCTCGGTGTGCTCACCGTGGACTTTTTATTAAAAGATATCGCAGATTATCTCGAAAAACTGACCCAGGACTTCCGCGGAGACCCTCTGGTTTTTTCTGTGAATGGCAAGCTCCTGGCGACATCCAAGGCGTTGGATAACTCGCAGGCTCTTGAAAATGTTCAGAAGGTGATCCTCGCAGGAGACACAACAACTGATTCTTCCCCATCAGGTCAAATCGTGGAAATCGATATGGGCGGGGACGTGTATTTTGTTGGGGTTCGTGCGGCCAAAATTCCCGGGGGACTGGAATGCGTGAGTGCCATTTTGTTCAGCCGCAACCAGGTTTTTGAGGGGGTGGATCAGGTCATCTATGTGAGTTTGCTGACTGTTCTCGCGGCGCTTTTGGCATCCTTGATTGCAGGGTATTTTCTTGCAGACCGGATGGCCAGTCCCCTCAAAATGCTTTCCATCCAATTGGCCCGCATCGGAAATTTCCAACTCTCCAAACTTCCTTCTCCCCAGTCCCGTATTCGGGAAATCAATTTGCTGTCAGACTCGGTCGAGCGGATGCGTACCGGTCTGGAATCGTTTTCTCACTACGTGCCCGTGGATATTGTCAGAGACTTGATCCGTGGCGGAGGTGTGGCGGAACTCGGCGGAGAACGCCGCGATGTGGCAGTGATGTTTTGCGATCTGGCGGGGTTCACTTCGTATTCGGAAGGGATCGCCCCGGAAACCGCCGTGAAGACTCTGACCTCATATTTCGGGTCCTTCGGGGAGGCCATTGGGAACCATGAGGGTGTGATCGACAAGTTTCTTGGGGATGGAATCATGGCCCTTTTTAATGCACCTCGCCGTCTCGATTTTCCTGCGGTGGCCGCCTGCCGTGCAGCCTTGGATGGCCTTGCCAACATGAAAAACTGCGCAGATTTGTCCGAGGAATTTCAAGCACGTGTTGGCTTGCACTGGGGCGAAGTGCTTGTTGGCAATGTGGGCACGGCGGATCGATTTACCTACACCGCCATCGGGGATGCGGTCAATCTCTGCAGCCGATTGGAAGGGCTCAACAAATTTTATGGAACAAAAATAATCGCCAGTGATTCCCTGCGTGATTTGGCCGG
>JBGSVX010000503.1:0-10247 GCA_041752795.1 Terrimicrobiaceae bacterium | reverse complement strand
TTCTGCCCATCAGCGAAGAGACCATCTGCAGCGGCAGAGCCGATAATCCCCGCCAGTGATTCGCGAACTATCTTGGCACTTGCTGCCCACGAGACAAACGCATCTTCCAGCGAACCACCGGAGGCTCGCATTCCGGTCCGGCGGTGTTCACCATTCACGACGAAGAGCGAGATGTTCAGGCTCCACTCTTTCTCCCGAATGTCATCCGCGTTAATGACCCGCGTAAAGCCGGGCTCGTCTTTGAACTCCTGATAGGCGCGGACGACGCGCTGCAAGTTATCGTCACTGAGGAAGCTCTGGGCGCGTTCGCGGGTGACTTCGTTCACCGCGTTGATGAAGAGGATTTTCCCGCGCCGGGCTTTGGGCTTCTGCGTGCGGCAGACGACGACGCATGCTTCCATGGGCGAGTTGTAGAAGAGGTTCGGGCCGAGGCCGAGGACGCACTCGATGAGGTCAGCCTCGATGAGCTTGCGGCGCATGTCGGCTTCTTCTTGCCGGAAGAGGACGCCGTGGGGCCAGAGGACGGCGCAGCGGCCGGTCTTGGGCTTGAGACTTTGCAGAATATGCTGCTGGAAAGCGTAGTCGGCGCGGCCCTGCGGCGGGACACCGAAGACATCGCGCCCCCAGAGGTCGGCGGCGAACGCTTCGCGGTTCCACTGCTTGATGGAGTAGGGCGGATTCGCGAGCACGACGTCGAACTGCTGGAGGCGGTCGCCCTCGACGAGCTTCGGCTCGGCAAGGGTGTCGCCGCGCTCGATGCGAAAGTCCTCAATGCCGTGGAGGAAGCAGTTCATCCGGGCGATGGAGGAGGTCATCAGGTTCCGTTCCTGGCCGTAGAGCTTCACATTCCGCCATTCCTGTTTTCTCTTCCGCAGGTGGGCGATACAGGAGAGCAACATGCCGCCAGAGCCGCAGGTGGGGTCATAGACGGACTCGCCGGGCTGCACGTCGAGCATCTCGGTCATGAGGTGGACGACGGTGCGGTTCGTGTAGAACTCGGCGGCGGTGTGGCCGGAGTCGTCGGCGAACTTCTTGATGAGATACTCGTAGCCCTGGCCCAGCTCGTCCTCGGGCAGGTTGGCGACGGTGAGTTCCAGCGTGGAGAAGTGCTCGATAAGGTCGCGCAGCATGGCATCGGACAGGCGGTCCTTGTTCGTCCACTGCGCATCGCCAAAGATGCCCATCAGTTTCTCCTGATTTGCGACTTCGATGGCCCGCATGGCCTGCTGCAAGCCCCGGCCCACATCCCGGCTGACCTTTCGAATCTCCCGCCAATGCGCGTCCGCCGGCACCTGGAAGCGGTGGTTCTCCGGGAACAACGCAAATGCCTCGTCTCCTCCGGATTCTGCCAGTGCGGCTCGCACCTCCTCATCGAAGACATCGCAGAGCCGCTTGTAGAAAAGCAACGGGAAGATGAACTGCTTGTAGTCCCCCGCATCAATCGTCCCCCGCAGGAGCACGGCGGCTCCCCAGAGGTAGGATTCGAGTTGTTGTTGGGTGATGCGGGTCATGGGGGAGGGGCGCTTTTCTTCAACCACAATTTGTCGATGGCATCTGCCATTTCCTTGGAAACTCCGAAACTGGTCTGCCGGAAGCGGTGGCCTGTCCCAAGAGCATCATTAATTTCCCAAGCTCTAACAGCTTTTCCCCATTCGCTCTGGTTTTCGAGCTTCCATACAAAATCCAAGGGAACGAAGAACTCCTCTTCGGCGTCGCCCTCGTAATCCGTTTTCTGGAATGTCCCGGTGGTCTTGCCCTTGGCAATGACTCCGACGCCGGTTTGGTAGAGGTAAACTGTTGAGCCTTTCGGCATTCCAGCCACAGCGTATTTTCGGTCGTAGTAGGCCGACGCTCGCTTTTTGGTTAGCATCTCACTCCACGCATTGGCCATGTAAGTTGCGTTCGTGTTCACACAATAGATGCCAGGATTCTCTTCAAGGATGACATCCTGCTCAGGGTTATACACGTCGAACCAAAGATGAGCTTTCCCTTCCACCTTGTAGATTCGGTAGGTGAGGCTGTCGATTCTCACTCCCTTCTGTTTCCAGTATTTGATTGCATCCAACGTGTCACGGTCCACGCCATTGGTCACCACGATGAACACTTGGTCCTGATTGAAGGCTGCCTCTGGAAGTGCTTCAGCGAGATCGAAGTGAGCTTTGTGCTTCTCTCTGAGTTCACCCTCCAACTTTTGGTGACGGCGGGCGAGGTCTTGAAGGGCTGCGTAGTTGTAGCGGCCAAAGATCTGCCCATACCTCATGACTTGTAGAAGGTTCTCCGCCGCTGATTGCCACCTTTTGAGTTCAAAAATGTAAAGTGTGCCTTTACGGTCCAGCGCAAATAGATCGGCCTCTTCCTGCCTCTGCCGCTCCTGCCCAATTAGCATCAATTGATCTTCTGGAATCAACTCATGAAGATGGGCAGCAAAGAATACCTCGATGTCTTTTTCTTTAATGCCAAAGGCTGCGGGACTTTGGATTGGAACACGGGCAGCAGAGGTTGGTGAATTGGTGTCAAATTGGTAGAGCATGGGATGTTGTTAGATCAATATTCTTTCGCGTTTGAGGATTCCTACAAGCCTCTCTTCCGCCACAAACGCCGTCTCCGCGCTCTCGTGCAGCCGCTTCGTCGCCTCCTCCACTGTCAGCACTTCGCTCGTGACGTGCGGCTCGACATAGCCGGGACTGTTGAGGTTGTGGTCGTTGGCGGCGATCTCATCAAGGGTGACGACGCGGGCGATGCCTTCGACATCGGTGTAGTCGCGCACCCAGCCGTGGATGCGCTCGACATGCTCGGGGAGCAGTTCGTTCTGGGCGCGTCCGGTTTTGAACTCCTTCGACGCATCGACGATGAGCACCTTGTTTTTCCGGTCCTTCGCCTTCTTCTGCCGGAAAACGAGAATGCAGGCGGCGAGGCCTGTGCCATAGAAGAGATTCGGCCCAAGGCCAATGACGGCCTCCAGCAGGTCCATGCCGAGGAGCTTCTTCCGAATCTCGCCCTCCTTGCCCATGCGGAAGAGGGCTCCGTGCGGGAGGACGACGGCCATGCGCCCGGTCTTGGGGGCCATGGATTTGATCATGTGCTGCACCCAGGCGAAGTCGCCGCTCTTGGCGGGCGGCATCCCGGCGAAGTTGCGGCCATAGGGATCGCTGGACCAGACTTCGTCGCCCCATTTCTCCAGCGAGAAGGGCGGATTGGCGATGACGCAGTCGAAGGTGGCGAGGTTGTCGCCAGAGAAAAACGCGGGGCTGCGCAGGGTATCTCCACGCACAATTTGAAAGTCCGCCGCGCCATGCAGGAAGAGGTTCATGCGGGCGATGGCGGAGGTGGTCAGATTCTTCTCCTGACCGTAGAGCTTGCCCCAGAGCGTGCGGACATCACCCCGCGTCTCTGCGACATGATGGATGGCCTCCAGCAACATGCCGCCGGTTCCGCAGGTGGGATCATAAATCGACTCGCCCTCGCGGGGATCGAGGATGTTCACCATGAGCCGCACAACCGAACGCGGGGTGTAGAACTCGCCGGCCTTCTTGTTCGTGGCGTCAGCGAACTTCTTAATCAGATACTCATACGACTGACCCAACACATCCGCCTTGGCGGAGGAATTTCCCAGCGAGAGCCGGGAAAAATGCTCGATGAGATCGCGAAGCAGAGCATCTGAGAGGCGGTCCTTGTTTGTCCATTGCGCATCGCCAAAGATGCCGTAGAGCGTGTGAGGGTTTGCCTGTTCAATACCTCGCAATGCTGTTTGAAGAGCTTGTCCGACATTGGTCGCGACCTTGCGCACATCAGACCAATGGCAGCCGTCAGGGATTTGAAAGCTGAAGTTTTCCGGGAAAAGCGCGGCTTCTTCATCGCCATCGAACTGTTTGAGTGCGGCGGCGTGCTCGTCATCATGGACATCCGAGAGCCGCTTGAAAAACAGCAGCGGAAACACATACGATTTAAAATCCGCCGCATCCACCGGTCCGCGAAGAATATTCGCCGCCTCCCACAGGTGGGATTCAAGCTGGGAGAGAGTGACATTCATTCGGCGAGGGCTGTGCCGTCGTATCTTGAGGAGGGCATTGGTGAGATCGTTAAAATGCCAAACGCTCGGTGTTGGGTGAAATCAACTGGGTTTTGTCGGAGGACATGGGCAGTGCGGAAAAGCCGAGTTTGTGAGATTTTTTTCGAAAAGGAAAGGAATCGTCATCATTTACGGTGAGGAAACATTAGCGAACGAGATGCCGGGCACGGAGTCAGTCCCAGATTGAGGCCTCATGAGCTCTGAGCCCGCTGAAACCCTGCCTACGAAGAGCGGGAGCGAAGCCCAGTCGGGATTGGGCTTTAACTTGGTAAGTGATGGGAGGGTGGCGGTCATGCTTTGGCGAGTTTCTCCAGCGGCTCGATGGCGTCTTGGAGCAATCGTTTCCCGGTGACTTCCAAGAGTTTCAACGACGGAGCTTGTGAGACGAGCAGCCCGTATTCGCAGGTGTGGCGAGCCTCGTCCAAGTCCGCTTCGTTTTCGGGTTGCAGGAGTTGTCGAAGTCCGTTCCCGACACTCGGAACGAGGCTCCGCCAGATGGTGGGAAAGCGACTTTGCAGTGCCGCCGCCCAAAATTGCGACCATTCGAGCAGGGAGTCCTCCTGTCTGGCTTCGGCCAGGTAAGCGAGCGCGAGGACGCGCCCGAGGTCTTTGTTGCTGCGTTTGATGCGGCGTCCGCCAATGAGACCGTTCATCGGTTGCTCGCCGATAGCGGGATGATGGAGCAGATTGGCGAGCGCCATGGTTTCGGGCCGGGCGATGGCGATGCCGAATGTTGTGTGGATGGGCTGAAACTCTGCGAGTGACAGGAAGCCAAAGCTGCAAAGGCTGAAATGGCCGCGGGTGGTCACGATACGAATGTCTTTCCGGCCCAGGTCTGACTCTGACTCGGGGACGGTCAGCAGTTCGATAAACCATTCCGTAGAGCCCGGCGGATGAAGGCGGACGACGGGCAGTTTGTCGTCGGGCGTGCTGGCACTACCGGGGTTGCCCCAGTCGCCTTCGGTGCGCAGTTCCCATTGATCGGCAAATAAGCGGTTGGCAACGGCTTCTCCAGCCGGGATCGCTTTGATGCGCGGGGAGAGGAGGCAAGCCACGTCTTTGGTGCGGACCTGGAGTTTCGGGTTGTCGCCAAAGAAGTGATAACCCGCCGCGAGACTGCCGATGACGATGATGTTTTCCCGGAAATCAGTCGGGATGGCCGCAGCGATGCGCTCCAGCACGGCGCTGGGCGAGATGAGGTTCACGATGTCTTCCTGATTCATGATGGGCGGCCTTTGGTTGCCGGGAAGGATTTGAGGAACTCCAGAGCCTGTGATTCGAGCCGGGCCTCGTGCAGATCGAGCAGGCATTCCACCGGGTCTGCCCAAGGGAGGTCATTTTCAGCCGGTTGGAAAAGGGACTCTGCGCGGCGGATGGTGTGAATCACCAGTGTCGGCGATTCGTCGCGGCGGGTCGCTTTTTCCAAGGCTGGGTCGAGCCTTTCCACGAACGAGAGGTCTGCGGCTTTGCGCGCGGAATGAATGGAGAGGTCGAGACGCGGATTGCCGATGAGGTCGAGAGAAGGCTGGTAGTGTTTCGCACCCCAGACTCCGCCGACTGCAAGGTCTTGCCGCCCGAGTGAACGCAACCGGCGGAGCAGCGACTCCGGCGAGCGAGCCTGACCTGAGCGATCCACAAAGCGAACCGTGGCCCGGACATCATCGGACACTGCGACCAATCGCGCCCATTCATCGCGAGGGAAAATCCGCAGCTCGACACTGCGATCCGAGTGGCGTTTCAAGCAGTGCTCAAGACGTTCCACCGAGCGCGAAACAGTGGGGTGACTGGCCCCGGAAATTTCCATCAGCGACCCAATCGAAATCGGGCCTCGTCCGAGTAGCCACTGATGCATGAGGACTCGCAAAATCTCGTAGTGTGCTTCCGCGCTCCGACTGGCTCCGGCGGGACGTCGTGAGAATTCATGCTGAAGGATTTCTTCGAGGACTGGCACCTCGCTGGCTGCGGGCGGTTCGGGAATGCCTCTCCATTTTCCAGACTGCCGAATCGCCGCAGATAGGCGGCTGAATATCTCTGGCCGTATGACGGAAGCCGCGCCCTGCCATTCCTCCTGCAAGCGCGAATCGGTGATGCCAGGCTCTTCCAGCACGAGAACGGCACGCCGAATTTTTTCGGACGAAGAGACGACTCGGCCCAAATCCATCAAGGTGGTTCGCAGTCTCCTCGCGTCCTTCGTCTCGACCAGCACCTCGTAAACGGCGTCGCCCATGACAGCGTCAGCCCGAAAACCGGGGAAGTTCTCAATGGAGCACTCGTAGCGAAGCGTTTTCATGGGTTTAACTTGCGACCTTTATTTGAAAGTCGCAAGTTCAAATGAAGGTCGCAAGTGGATTTCATAACCTCAGAATGAAAGCTGCAACTCGAAAATAAACTCGCAACTTGATTTGAAAGTCGCACGTTCATCTGGCTTGGAGCAGGGTTTGGAGCGATTGCCGGACGGCGATGGAGCTCCGAACCCACTCCGTGAGCGCCACCGGAAGAGCCGTTGTCGCCATCTCGGCGGCAGCATCCGTTTGAGTTTCCCAGCCAACGTAAAGCGGAATGCTCAGATTTGCGTCCCAACCTCACCGCTTTCATTCCCCCTGAACTGAATCAGGGATCCAGCCGGTATCCCATGCCATGCACGGTGAGCAGGAACCGGGGATTGGCGGGATCGCGTTCGAGTTTCTGACGGAGTTTCACAATGACCTGATCGAGGGTGCGGGTTGTGCCGAGATAATCGATGCCCCAGACTTCGTTGAGGATGCGGTCCCGCGAGAAGGCATTCCCACGTTCTGAATTGAGAAGCACAAGGAGGGCCATTTCCCGTGGGGTGAATTCAAGCGATCCATCGTCAGATCGCAGGGAAGCCGGATGCAGGACGTGTTTGCCGACAGTGAGCGAGTCCGGGACTGGACGCGCACCAGCGTGGATTGAGGACCTGCGCAAAAGAGCGGCAACACGGGCCAGCAATTCGCGCAGCCCGAATGGCTTGGTCACATAATCGTCGGCACCCAACTCCAACCCCACGACCTTGTCCACTTCCTGCCCCTTCGCGGTCAACATCAGCACGGGCACATCATTTTTGGAGGCCCGCAATTCCCGGCAAATATCGAACCCGCTCTTGCCGGGCAACATGACATCCAGAATCACAAGGTCAGGGGTCAGAGCACGGATTTGTTTGGCAGCGGAAGTTCCGTCCCGGCATTCGCAGACATCATAGCCTTCATTTTTGAGGGCTTCCGCCAACCCGAGACGGATATGAGGATCGTCCTCAACAATCAAAATACGCCGGCTCACAATGTGTCCTCCTCAGCCAGCGGAAGAAGCAATGTGAAACAACTGCCTCCCCCGGTTCGGCGCGCATAGTCGACACGTCCATCATGATCCCGCGCGATCCGCAGAGCCAATGTCAGCCCAAGCCCACTGCCCGGAATGCCGCTTGATAGCAGATCATTCGCCCGGTAGAAGGCTTCAAAGATTTTGAGTTCCTCGCCTTCTGGAACTCCGGGTCCGCGATCAAGAATCCCGATGTGCAGAAACCCTGATTCTTTCCATGTGTGGAGTTCCAAAGATTTTGCGGAAGCACCGTATTTTTCTGCATTGGAGATGAGATTGACAATCACCTGACTGATAGCGTCCGGGTCGGCATGGACATCGTAGGGTGGATCGGCGGCCTGCCACTGGCATTTCCATCCCGAGGCTTCGAGGTGCAGTCCGGTGCCTTCCCAGATCCGCTCAATCACGGGATGAAGGTCGGTTAGGTGTTTTGCATAGGCTTTGCCCTTCTTGTCCATTTTGGCAAAATCCAGCACGTTGTTTATCAGACGGGTGAGCCGCTCACTTTCGAGTGTGATGATGCGGAGGTATTTGTTGCGTTTTTCGGGATCATTTCCTGCACCCGTTTCGAGCAATTCCGCAAACATGAGGATCGAGGTGAGCGGGGTTTTGAGTTCATGGGAGACATTGCTTACGAAGCCGGTCTTTTTGGTTGCGAGTTCGATTTGACGGCGGGCATCGCGGACCACAAAAAATCCGGCGGCGACAATTGCAGCGAGAGCGAGGGCAATCACAGAAAAAATCGTGACACGGGAGGCCATGGCTGCGGAGTCGAGCATGGCACCATCCAATAAATAGGCTGTCGATTCCCAATAGGGCAGCACATCACCAATTTCGGTGGCCACAAACGGACGCCGCCAGTTGGCTTTGAAACCGGCTTTGGAAACAAAAACCGGATTGGCTCGCTCATCCAGAATGGCAAGTCCCAACTCGGTGCGGGCGGACGGGCTTTGCAATTCACGAAACCAATCCCGAACTCCCTCAGCAGGCACCATGCATCCAAAGGTCATTCCAGCAACGCCATCAGGACGGGTCCAAAAGATCCACTGGAGTTTATCATTCACAAAGCGGGCCAGAATGCCGTGCGATCCCTCCGATGTGGCATTTTTGAAATCCGAGATTTCCGGCACTATCGCTGCCTGGGGAGCAGATGCCAATTCGCTGGCAACGGGCTCAGCAAGTTTCTGAGGCACCACATTTCGACTGCGAGCCTGTTGCGAAAGCGAATCTGCCATCTCGACTTTGGATTTGGCATAATCCCTTCGCTCAGGTTTTGCGGCGGTGGCTGACGCTTGCTTTTGCTCCTTGGCCGGTGGCTGGGCTTGATAGACCTCCGTCTCAGCCTCTCCAGAAAGAAAGAGCCGGTTTTCTGCAAGGAACTTTTGGGTTTCTTCTTGTCTTGAAGGAGCGGCACCTGTGGGCGTTACGAGGCGACTGTCTGTTCCAATCACAAAAAGCACGGCGCTCCCGGAGATCTGCGTGGTGCGATTGGAAAGGGACGCCGCCAATTCGGAGGCCGTGGCAGCCTCCAACCATCCGGCCACTTCTTCGCGAAACTGATCCGCTCGTTCCTGCATGAGATTTTTGGCCGCTCCAGCGAGGGCATCCGTTTCGCTCTGAAACAATTCCGCCGTGCGCTTTTCGAGGATGATCTGCTGCTCACCAATCGTCCGCAATGCCAGCCAACCCAGGATCAGGCTGGGCAGGAAAACACCGGCTAAAAAAACCAGGGCGGAGCGGTTCATGAACTGTTGAGACTAACCCGGGACCACCGCTTCCGGCAACCCCGGGGAATCATCTCATTTTCGTGCATTGATTTTGGAATTACACCGATTGCTCAGCGCTTCTGTTTTTTGTCCTGATAGTTTTCGTATTGGATCATCTTGCGGCTGGTTTTGGTCAGAGTGCCGGAACTCTCCAACTCGTCAGCCCGCTCGGCAAGTGCCTTCTGTTCCTGACGAAGCACATCATTCTGGGCGGCGCCGGGAAGTGCCGCATTGGCGGCCGCTTGCGTGCGCAGGCGGGAAGCCGCTTCTGCTGCTTTGCCGGAATCGGCAAGTTTCACGGCCTCTTCCTTGGCAAGGCGGTTTTCCACCACGGCCACATTGCCCACCACTGTTGACTGAACCGAGGCCTCGGAAACTTTGACCTCTCGCGTTCTTTGCACACTATACCCGGCTTCGGCCTTTTGTTTGCCACCGCCGGCATCGGCATATTCGGCCGTCACCGAGGCAAGCCGCATTTCGGAAACTTCCGCAGCCGGCACGGCGACTTTGACAAGGAACCGGCGTTTCTGACCCGAGGAAAGGTCACCGACAGGTATGATCACCCGGCCATTTTCAAAACGGAATTCGTCCTCCCCGAGCACGGCCTTTCCGGTCACTCCCTCCGGAAGGGAGATGATGAGCCGCAGGCTTTTGGCAACCACCGATTTCGCGGCTCCCAGTTCTTCGGAAAAAATGGAGGGCAGTTTTTCCGCGTCTTTGACGTAGTAATAGTTCGCATGACTTGCCTCGGCGAGAGCAGTCATCAAGTCTTCGTTGTAGTCATCCCCCAGCCCGATCGTGGAAACAGAGACTCCATCCGCAGCAAGCTGCTTTCCGAGTTTGACCAGTTCCGCAGGTGAAGATGGACCCACATTTGCGATCCCATCCGACAACAAAATCACGCGGTTGATTTTTTCTTTGTCGAAGAAGGCTTTTAGCCCAAGTTCCGCAGTTTGAAGCAAAAACTGGAAAAAAATTAGATTAGAAGGGCATCGGAACCCGATAAATACAAAGGGTAGGGCTGCGTAATGGCATGTAGTGGAGAAGAGCCCCTTGTTTTTTGGTTCTGAGATTAT
>JBGSVX010000502.1:0-2994 GCA_041752795.1 Terrimicrobiaceae bacterium | reverse complement strand
ATAATCTCAGAACCAAAAAACAAGGGGCTCTTCTCCACTACATGCCATTACGCAGCCCTACCCTTTGTATTTATCGGGTTCCGATGCCCTTCTAATCTAATTTTTTTCCAGTTTTTGCTTCAAACTGCGGAACTTGGGCTAGCAATCATCGCTTCTACAAAAAAGGAAGCGGGACTCGCCTTTGCCTTTTTTGGTTATATCTTTGCCGCATCTTTCCTGCCGGAACTCCTCAAAATCGGGTTCTTCCAAAATTTGCAGTTTCGCAAATCCAACCTTCGGAATTTTTTAATAACCGCCCCCTATTGGGGATTTTTCGGGGTCCTTGTTGATTTGCTCTACCAATTGCAAATTGTGCTTTTTGGCTCGGGGAATGAGATGTGGACGGTGTTCGCAAAAGTGGTTTTTGACCAATTTGTGTTCAGCCCGTTTTTGGGTGCCCCTCTGGCCGTGCTCTACTTTGCATGGGCCGAGGGCGGCTTTCGATTTTCAAGCATCAGGGCAGTCATTCCCGAACTTCCGGTTCGAGTCCTTGCCATCCAATGCGCGGGCTGGATGATCTGGATCCCCGGCGTTTGCCTCATTTACGCGATGCCCGAACTCCTCCAAATCCCCGTCGCCATCCTGATCACAAGCTTTTGGGTTCTGATTTTTACAACCGTCAGGCAACCCGATAATCAGGCCTGATGCCGTTCGGGAATTCTTTGTTTCTATGTGAACATGTCGTTCAGCACGGGGATGTTGCACCCGCATGAAAAAATCTACTCCCAAAACCCGGTCCTAACGAGCAGGACACTCCATCGGAGTCACATTGTGATTGAATACCTCCCTCCAAAGCAACCCTCCGCTGGAGGGCTCCGGTTGGACGCTGCGCTCTTGCCTGCGGCAAGCCTGTCTCCCCTCGGTCGGCTGTCTGTGCCGCTAAATCCACCACCAATTCCCGAACGGCATTGGCCCCGGGTCCATTGCACTCGATTTTTATTCTTCCTGCCTGCTTCCTGAGTTGATATCGCATGCGGTTTGAAGACTTCACCTCTCAGCGTGCTCATTCTTATGCTCCTCGCGGGAGCTGGTCAGGCATTTGCCCAATGGACCACGCTGAAAAATTGTGAGTTCGTGCAAGGGCCGCACAGTGACGGTGACAGCATCCAAGTCCGCCACGGAGACTCCTCCCATGTTTTTCGATTGTACTTTGTGGACACCATCGAGACGAGTGCTTACGCCGCTTCCCGGCGAGCGGCCCAGGCAAAGTATTTTGGCATGGACCCAACGGATGATGCCGCCGCTCTCAAAAAAGGCCGGGCCGCTTCCCGCCTGACAAAATCCCTTTTAAAAACCCCGTTCACCGTTCACACAAAATGGGACGAAGTCACCCCCGGGAGTTCCAATCCCTCGATCCGCGCCTTTGTGGAAACCTCCAATGGAAAAGACGTGGCCGAGGAATTAGTAAACGCCGGCCTGGCAATCCTTCGAAGCGGACCGGCACTCTCCGATCACCCCGATGGCAGAAGCAAAGGCCAAATCTTACGTTCTCTTCGGGAAATGGAAACATCCGCCCGCATCGCAGGGCGAGGGGCATGGACGAAACAACCTGTTCGACCACTCGACAACTCGACCCAGGTCCTCACCGCAGCCGACACCCCACGACTCCGCGACCTCGCCGGCGAATCGGTCACCGTCCGCGGCACGGTCTCCCGAATTGGCTGGCTCAAGGACCACTCGATCACCTTTCTCAACTTCGATGGAAACGTCAGGGGCGATTTTGTCAGCATCATCCGGAAGGAGGACCTTCCAAAAATCTCCGCGTCTCTCCCCGGAAAACAACTCACCTCCCTCATCGGCCAATCCATGCAAGTCACAGGTCCGATTACCCTCCACCGGAATACCCCGCAAATCGAGCTGGTGTCACCTGATCAAGTAAAGCTCCTGCCAACTCCGTAAAATTCAGTGAACTGATATGGGCCACAGAGATCCCGGCACCTCGCTGGAGCCGCAGGCTCTTTGGGAGTGCGGAGCTAGGGAGGCACGACCGTTTTACCGTTTTGGTTTGCTGTGAAGAAGCGCCACCTGAACCCACGCCTCCCAAGCCGGGCAAAGCGGCGAAACGCTTACGCTATCGCCGCACTCCAAAAAATGCTTCGCATCTCGCGACGAAATCCTTGACGAAAGCTTTTGACAAAATCCGAATTCCCAGCGAGGTTCCTCTCAGAAACACCACTCTTATGCGCCTCCTCCGAACACACGCCTTCACGCTTATCGAACTCCTCGTCGTTATCTCGATCATCGGCATTCTTGCCGCCCTCGCCATCCCCGCCGTCGCCGGCGCGCTGGTTAAAGGTCAACTGACAGGAACGCTCAACAACGCCCGCCAGCTCCAATTGGCAACGTTTAACGTCAACCTTGAAAATGAGGCCGCAGGAGCAAATGGTGCTTGGCCGGGAACGAATGGCGGCATCACATTTGCGCTCTGGAGAGACTCACTCACCAATGTTCTCAGCGAGTCTGACTTGAGGAAAATGTTTACTGCCCCCAGGGTCACAGTCACAAACGCTCTCGCAGCAACAATGGCAAACACCGCTTTCAACGTCTATCAGGTTGGTAATCTTGAAGACAGTGGAACGATCTTCATAACCACGAGAAACTGGAATGCTGCCAGTCCGAATACGCTTCCAACTGCCACTGCGATTCCTTACGGTGACAAAGGAACTGTCGTTATGCGCAAAGGCGGAGACGGTCAGGTTTTTCAGCAGAGATTTTTGGGAACGAACGTGAGCCCTACAAATCAGCCCGCGCTGGCTAACTAAGTAAATCTCGAAAACTTTTCAAAAAGACCCCGGTCCGAAAGGTCCGGGGTTTTTTTTGCCCAATCGGCATGGGCGTGTAATCCTCAAAAGGAAAATGGGAATGAACCACGGCTATCAGGGATATCACGGATAAAACACCTTACAGAAATATTTGATGCAAACAAGCATCCACCTGTTGGGTGAAGCACTCCGT
>JBGSVX010000501.1:0-2674 GCA_041752795.1 Terrimicrobiaceae bacterium | reverse complement strand
CCCGATGACATTATTGAGTGCTACACGCTTGAAAAAGTGGCTCAACAACTCTGACCCCGCCGCGTCAGGTTTTGTGAGTCGGTTTCGCTGCCTGGTCAGCGTTCGCGTCCTTTGCCCAAGCCTCCTGCTCATGGCCTGCTTCGGGGCCTTTGCGCAAGCGCCCGTGCTGGACAACACCGGCAATGTCGAAAACCCCCAGCCCACATGGGAAACCCAAAAACAGGCACGCACGTTCACTCTCGGAATCCCGGCTCCCAGGGGTCAGATCACGGACCGCAATGGCAAGCCCTTTGCGCAAAGCCGCCTGAGCTACAATCTGGCAATCAGTTTTCCGACTCCGCTGAATTGGGATGATGCGAGGGTGGTGCGATTCGGGCGTGAACAAATTGCGACGGCCTCCCAAATTCTGGGACGCGAGATCCCGGTGAGCGATGCCTCCCTGGTCAATCACTACAAAAATCGCGGACTCCTCCCCATGGATATTGTCGAGGACCTCAAGCCACAGGAAATGGGCATCGTTCAACGTGGACTCACCCCAACTCTGGTCCTTCGTCAAACTTATGTCCGCCTGTATCCGAACAACTCCCTCGCGGCGCACATCATCGGCTACACCGGTCGCGAAGCACCTCTTTCCGTCAGGCCCATTGAAAACAAGGATCTGATTTTTTCTGAAAGTGAGGGCAAGGAAGGAATCGAGCAGTCCTTTGACTCCGAGTTGCGGGGTCAGCACGGGGTGCTGCATATGACCTTTGACCCCGATGGAAACAAGATGTCTGAGCGCATCGCGCGTCCGCCCATTCCCGGCTACAATGTGATTCTGAGTTTGGACATGGACCTGCAAAAGCTCTGTGAAGAAACCCTGGCAGCCGGCTGTGCGCGCGGAGCCATGGTTATTATTGACCCCAACACTGGCGAGATCCTCGCCATGGCAAGCCATCCGACTTTCAATCCGAATGAATTTGTTCCTGTGGTTCCTCAAAAAATCTTTGAGGCCTATTCCCTCGCCGAAGATGCGCCCCTGCTTCCACGCGCTTTCCGCTCCGCATATCCCCCCGGCTCGACATTCAAGACGTTTGTTGGTCTCGCAGCCCTCGAAACCGGTCTCATCACACCCAAAACCGAACTCAACTGCCCGACCTCCATCTCGGTTGGAAATCATGTGTTTTCGAATTGGAAAAAAGTGGGCGCCGGTTCGCTTAATTTTGTGCAAGCCATGGAGCAGTCGTGCAACACGTGGTTCTATCAGGCAGGCCTAAAAATCGGCGCTCCCCCCATCATCGACTATTCCCACCGACTCGGCCTCGGTCGCCGGACAGGGATTCCCCTGCGCGCCGAAACCTCTGGCAACATCCCAACCGATGAATACATGCTCCGGGTTCACCGCCGCGAAATCAAAAAGGGTGATGTTGCCAATATGAGCATTGGTCAGGGCGACATCCTCATTTCACCGCTGCAAATGGCCCAAGCCATGGGCGCACTCGCCACCAATGGACGTTTTCACCAAACCCGCTTGGTCAATCAAGTTCAAACCATCGACAATAAGGTCATCGCCGCTTACCCCGACCGCTTGCGGGATGATATACCCATGACCGATGAAATTGCGGCGACCATTCGTAAAGCACTCGTCGAAGTGACCGAAGGTGGGCAGGGAACCGGTCATCGATCCCAGGTCAAAGGAATCACAGTTGCAGGCAAAACCGGAACTGCGCAATGGGGGCCAACGGCCAAGCAGCGCACCGCCGCATGGTTTGCCGGTTATCTGCCTGCGGACAATCCCCGTTTTGCATTTGCCGCAGTTTATGAAGCACCGGCCGGGGTCAAAGCCGGTGGAGGATCCCACGCAGCTCCTCTCATCGGCAAAGTTTTCCGCAAGGTCTATGGCGACAAATCCAAAAAAGAGGAAAATGTCGAGCCAGAGCCCACGCCGGAACCTGCTGAAGACGATAATTCCGGCTGATTTCCCTAAAAAAGACTCAGGAAATCCCCTATGCACCTGGTTGAATTTTGTTGGGGGTTATAACTTGAAATCCAGTCAGCCCTGAGGATACTTTCCCGATGTCCGCAGCGAGCAGAGGTCCATTTTCCATCAAGATCCAAGGGCGTTCCTGGGCTCAGGCGGAAAAATCCCTTGTTGGAGGCCGGTACGCTTTGGAGAAAGAAATTGGTCGCGGTGGGGTGGGGGAAGTTCTTTTGGCGAATGACACCCAACTGGAGCGGTGGGTTGCGGTTAAGCGCATTCATATGGACATGGGTGAGTCCACCAAACGTGCGCAGTTTGCGATTGATGAGGCCAAGCGGTTGGCCCGTTTGCAGCATCCCAACATTGTGACTGTTTACGATGTTCTGGATCACAAGGGAGATGTTCTGATGGTGATGGAATATTTGAGTGGTTACACTTTGGAGGAATTGAAGGATCCCTTGTCTTTGGAGGACTTTGTGCAAGTTGCGAGACAATCTCTCAATGGCCTCGGTGCGGCCCACTCGATCGGCCTCGTTCACCTGGATATCAAATCCACCAACATCATGCTCACATGGCTGACCACCGGACATCTCCAGGTCAAATTGTTGGATTTCGGTTTGGCAACCATCATGGAAACTCCCATGCTCCAAACACTGAACCCGAGTGGCAGTCTGCTTGGTTCAGTTTACACGATGGCTCCCGAACAGTTTGAAC
>JBGSVX010000500.1:0-2034 GCA_041752795.1 Terrimicrobiaceae bacterium | reverse complement strand
CCAGCGCGACAATGCCTGCCACGTTTTGGGTTCCTCCGCGTCGTCCGTCTTCCTGGCTGCCCCTCATCAGCGGAAGAAACCGCACGCGCTTGCTCGCAATCAGAGACCCGACGCCTTTGGGGCAATGGAGTTTGTGGCCCGACAGAGAAACAAATGGAATATTCACCTGCGACAAATCCAATGGCAATTTGCCTGCAGCCTGCACCGCATCAATGTGCAGGGGAACTTTTTTGGAAGAGGTGATTTGTGCAATTTTCTCCACTGGAAAAAGCATCCCCGTTTCATTGTTGGCCCACAACAACGAAACCACTGCCGTATCTTCACGGATGGCTTCACTCAGCGCATCCGGATCCAAGAGCCCTTGCGAATTTACGGGAAGCCACGTGATTTCATACCCGCGCGTTGCAAGATACTCGCACAATTTGATCGTGGCACTGTGCTCGACGGTGGAGGTGATGATGTGTTTGCGGTCCGGATCCAAGGCCGCGCAGGTCAGGATCGCGGTATTGATGGATTCGGTCCCGCAACCGGTAAAAAGAACTTCCTCCTCCTTGGCATGAACGAGGGAAGCGACCTGCCCTCTTGCTTTGGAAATGGCTGCCTCGGCACGACGTCCCAAGGCATACGCACTGGACGGGTTTCCGTATTCCTCCTTCAGCCAAGGGACCATCGCATCAAAGACTGCGGGGTCCACCTTGGTGGTCGCATTGTTATCCAAATAAATCATACGGTCCATTCACGCAATGAACAGGAAGGTATGGGGTGCCGTCAAGTCACGGCCCCACCCATTCACTCGCTCTGAGGATTATAGAAGTTCAGCGATTTGGACGGCATTCAATGCGGCCCCCTTCAACAATTGGTCGCCACAAACCCAAAACGCCAATCCGTTATCCAGCGCACAATCCCGCCGCAAACGACCAACCTCACAGTCGTCCTTGCCTGCGCAATGAATTGGCATCGGGTAAATGGAACTTATTGGATCGTCGGTGAGAATGACCCCTGGAAACTCTGAAATTGCGGATTTGGCGGCGTACAAATCAACCGGCCTTTCAAACTCTGCACTCACGGCCACGGAATGAGCGCGGTAAACAGGAACACGCACGCAGGTCACCGAGGCCCGGAAATCGGGAAGATGCAGGATCCTCTGACCCTCAAACTGCATTTTCATTTCTTCGCGGGTATAATTATTTTCCTCAAAGCGGTCAATGTGCGGAATCACATTGAAGGCGATCTGATGCGCAAAAACTTCGGGTTCGGGCGCATGTCCCGCAGAAACCCGTTTGGTCTGATCCCGAAGCTCTTCAATCGCGCGGGCTCCTGCTCCTGAGACAGCCTGATAGCTTGAAGCAAAGACCCGCCGGACTCCAAAAGCGCGGTGCAAAGGTGCCAGGGCCATCAATGTGATCGCTGTGGTGCAATTCGGATTTGCAATGATTCCCTTGTGCTTGCGCACATCGTCGCCATTGATCTCTGGAACCACCAAAGGCACGTCGGATCTCATACGAAAGGCCGAGGAATTGTCCACGACCACCGCCCCGGCGTTCACCGCAAGCGGCGCGTATTCTTTCGAAATCGTGGCCCCTGCGCTGAACAGTGCCAGGTCGATCCCTTCAAATGAGTTCACCCTCAGGGCTTCCACGGAAATGTCTTTGCCGCAAAATTCCAGAGATTTGCCAGCAGACCGCGGAGAGGCCAACAGCTTGAGCGAATGCACGGGAAAATTCCTGCGCTCCATCACGCGGAGCATTTCAATACCAACGGCGCCGGTCGCGCCAACGATTGCAACTTTGTAAGACTTTTTCATTGAGAGAGTGGGTCATTGTATCAACCAACACCCTCTTGTCCAACGCGGAAAGGACCTCGTTTATTTCAAGGCCAGTGTGCGAACAATTTGGGAACGCTATTCGCCCACCAAAAACCTGAATGCACGATCCGGGAATCCCGGCAGACCTTCATGGCCGTAATCCGGATAAATCTCGGCTTCTTTCGGAGAAGAGATCTTATTAAAAACCGCAAATTGTGTGGAAGGCGGGC
>JBGSVX010000499.1:0-3756 GCA_041752795.1 Terrimicrobiaceae bacterium | reverse complement strand
AAGCAGTGCTGGCCCAATTCACCAGGACCAGCTCCGGCTGGTCGAAAAATATTTTGAAAAACCGCTTAACCGGCCGCGGCAAACACAGCATATGCTGGGGATGGAAAATCACATCCCACCCGAAAAGAAAACCAACACAGCCTACAGTTATATCAGATTCTCGTCGCCCCAGCAAATGCAGGGCGACAGTCTGCGGCGTCAGACTGAAGCCAGCGAAAACTACGCCAAAGACAACGGGCTTCACCTCGATTTAAGCCTCAACCTGAAGGACCTCGGCGTCAGTGCATATCGGGGCAAAAACGCGGAGGAAGGGGCACTGGCCGGATTTCTGGAGGCGATCCAGACAGGCCGGGTATCGGTGGGTTCCATCCTTCTGGTCGAATCCCTTGACCGGCTGAGCCGGGACCACATCAGCTACGCACTGACCCAATTCCTCTCGATCATCAATGCCGGGGTTACGGTAATCACTCTGATGGACGGGATGGTCTACAGCCGGGAGAAGATCAACGAAAATCCCGGCTCCCTCATGATGTCCATCGTCATCATGATGCGGGCTCACGAGGAGTCTGCCAGCAAGAGCAAACGTATCGGGGAAGCGTGGGCAAAAAAACGAAAGCTCGCACTCGAGAGCAAAACTCCGAAAGGAAAAACCTGCCCGAACTGGCTGCAACTTGTCGACGGAGAAGAAGGCAAAAAGCAATACGTTGTTATCCCTGAACGGGCTGAATTACTCGTTCGCATCTTCGAGTTGGCCGCCAGTGGACTCGGTAAGCGCACCATCGCCAAAATCCTCAATATGGATAAAATCAAACCTTGGCGAGGCGGCACCGAGTGGGCAGAAAGCACGCTCCACTTCATTTTGAAATGGCCCGCAGCCCGAGGCGAATACCAGCCATGCCGCCTCGACCCGGAGACCCGTCGCCGCATCCCAGACGGTCCGCCCATTGAAGGATACTACCCGCAAGTCATCTCAAATGACCTCTGGCAACGCGCCCAATGCCGCACCCAGGCACCCCGAGGCCCACGACGCCCGAGCACTCGAAATCTTTTCACCGGGCTGGTCATCGACGGCTTTAACGGGTGCAAAATGCACTACAACGAAAAGATCCAGTCCAAGGAAAAGCGTTCGTATCTCTGCACGGCCCGCATCCGTCCCGAGGGACTCAAATTCCAGATGTGGCCCTACATCCAGTTCGAGCAAACCGTCCTCGAACACCTCTGGAACCTCGATTGGTCCAGTCTCGTTGACAAAGGCCCCGACTTGGAAACCGCCAAGCTCAACGCTCAAATTGCAGATGCCGAGGTGCATCTCGGAAAACTGGACAGGGACATCGATAAATTCCTGGATTCCCTCGCAGAACTTCCCGACGTCCTTCGCAAGTCAGCCATGGCGAAGGCCGCGACAATGGCGGAGGAAAAGGAAGGCATTCAAGCCCAGCTCCAAGACCTGCGGCAGCAGCGGGACCAACTGGGAGCCGCTCGCAACTCAATGACCGAGGGAGTCGAGTTCTTCAAAGCACTCATTAATAAGGGTGATCCGCAGAGCCGCCTCGCCCTGCAATCGGAAATCCGCCGACGGGTAAAAGTAATCAGCATCCGCGTCGAAAAAGGACCTGAAGGTAAGCTCGCGAAAATCGCAATCTTCTTCGTCAACGGAGCCGCAACTTGGGTCGTCACCGAACCTCTTACTTGCGGTTACACCCCTTCGATAGCCGTCGAGTTTGAAGCTCCGGGAAAAGGTCGCGACCCCTTCTACGAAGCATCCGACATTGAGCGCGACCCGGAGGAGGACGGTGTCGATCCAGACGATGCTGCCACCAATGATGGGGACAATCAAGTCGCACCCGCTACCGAGGACGGTGCCAACCAACCCCCACCTGACGGCGGACACAGCACCAGCGCACTCCCAGAACAGACAGACACCACTCCTTAAAATTTACCATGACCACAACACAACAACCTAACGAAAGCCTGCCCGTCGGAACTCCCGACGCGGCAGGGAAACCGGCCACCGGAAAAACTTCCGCAAAGCCATCCACCAAAACAACAACACATACCAAAACCAGCCCCCTCAACCCTGAGTGGACCAAGGAGGTGCTGGAAGCCGCTGGATTTCCGACCGCCATCGCCGAGGCCCTCGCCCCGGCAGTCAGCGTCACCATGAACGAGGACATCCAGCGAAAATACACCGCCGCCAAAGTCAGCCGCTTCGCGCAGAAGGCGTTCGGCACTCTGTGCAAAAAATGACCCGTCACGGCAAAACGATGCAAACCGGGGAGCAGCTTTATGCTGCTCCCTCGGTTGGCATTGTCGGGGTGGCAAATGCCACCCGCAAGGGCGCTATCGCGCCCATGAGCACCGGGACGGTGCCAGAAGGGCGAATTTTTAAAAAAATTCGGTGTAACTCACTAAACCGGATTTCGGGCAAAGCCCCGGCGTCCCGCCGCCCTTCGGGGAATTCCGGTTTTGTGAGCGGGGGGATGCCCCCCTCGACCCCCGCAGCCTCTCTGGAAAACCAGATCGGCCACTGTGCAGCCCATGACGGGCTGACACTGCCAAAAAGCGCGGAAACAAGCAATGTTTCCGAAGAAAATCCATGCGGATTTTTGCACGCTTGCGCGGCATTTCCCGGCGAAAGGCCGGAAGCTTTTTTCACTCGTCGCCATCATAAAAAATTACAGCTCCCATCACGGGTGTCCGGTTAACTGACTGAAGATGTCGCGGAAGTTGCATGAGATGAGGGTCTTGCAGAGGAAATGGGATGTGACGCATTTGAAATCCCCTCAGGATTTCGGCCATGAATTCCGGCCGATTTGTCTTGTCTCAGATTCTCGATCTTGTGCACCGCGAGACGCTCGACCGTTTGGTCGAACGCTACAACGCGGAGTCGCGTGTGAGACATTTTGGGTGCCGGCAGCAGTTCATCGCCATGGCCTTTGCTCAGCTCACTTGGAGGGAGGGATTGCGAGATATCGTCGACTGCCTCAACGCCCGTCCGTCCACCAAATACCACTTGGGGTTTCGGGAGCCCTTGGCCAAGTCCACGCTGGCCGATGCCAACGAACAGCGGGACTGGCGGCTCTGGGAGGATCTGGCCAAGACCCTCATGCGCAAGGCCCGTCCGCTTTACGGTGGGGAGGACCTGGGGTTGGACATCGACAACACCGTCTATGCTCTGGATTCGACCACGGTGGATCTTTCCCTCACCCTCTTTCCGTGGGCCGACTTCCGCAAAACCAAAGCCGGCATCAAGATACATACCCAAATCGATCTGCGAGGTCCGATTCCAACCTGTCTCTTCATCACGGGAGCCCGTCAGCACGATGTTCTCTGGCTCGACGAGCTTTTCTTCGAGGCCGGTGCTTTCTACGTGATGGATCGCGGCTACATGGATTTCGCCCGCCTCAATCGCATCGCCCAATCGGGAGCCTTCTTTGTCACCCGGGCCAAGGACAACCTGCAGTTCGCCCGGCAGACCTCCCGACCCGTTGACATGCCAGCGGGCGTTCGCAGCGACCAGGTCGGCAAGCCGAAGCTCGCCAAAGCGCGGAGAGACTTCCCGTCGCTCCTGCGCAAGGTGCGCTACTACGATGCCGACACCCGGCGGGACTTGGTTTTCCTCACCAACAACCTCAACATCCCGGCCTTGAGTGTGGCCAACCTTTATCGCCTGCGGTGGCGCATCGAGCTGTTCTTCCGCTGGATCAAGGGCCACCTGCGCATCAAGCATTACTATGGCACGAGCCCCAACGCGGT
>JBGSVX010000498.1:0-6896 GCA_041752795.1 Terrimicrobiaceae bacterium | reverse complement strand
GGGCTTTGATGGGATAAACACTCTATGGCGAAAAAGTCCCTCAACGTCGGTCTGATTGGATACAATTTCATGGGCAAGGCCCACTCAAACGCATGGCGACAGGCACCGCGCTTTTTTGATCTGCCGGTGGATGTTTGCCTTCACACCATTTGTGGCCGCTCGGCTGGTCCCGTGGAGCAGGCACGTCAGCAACTTGGTTGGCTGAATGCCTCCACCAATTGGAAACAGGTCGTTTCTGATCCTGCCATCGACATCGTCGACATTTGCACCCCGAATGACAGTCATTGCGAAATTGCCATCGAGGCCGCGAAACATGGCAAGGCGATCCTCTGCGAGAAGCCGTTGGCGATGACCGTTTCCCAAGGTGAAAAAATGGTGGCCGCTGTGAAAAAAGCGAAAGTGCCGAACATGGTTTGTCACAACTATCGCCGGATTCCAGCCATTGCTCTTGCAAAACAAATGATTGAGCGCGGGGATCTCGGAGACCGGATTTATCACTACCGTGCGCGTTACGCCCAGGATTGGATTGCCGATCCCTCGTTTCCGTTGGTGTGGCGGCTTCAGTCCAAAATTGCCGGCTCCGGAACACACGGAGACATTGATGCGCACATTATCGACCTCGGACGTTATCTTGTTGGGGAAATCAAAGAAGTTTGCGGCCTGATGGAAACCTTCGTCAAAGAACGTCCGCTGTTGGATGAGGCCGGTGGAGGGCTCTCGGCCAAGGGGGCACAGAAAACCGGCAAGGTCACCGTGGATGATGCCGTCTCATGGATCGGACGATTCAAAAATGGAGCCATCGCAAATTTGGAAGCGACCCGTTTTGCCCATGGCCGGAAAAATCACATCACCCTGGAAATCAACGGAAGCAAGGGATCGCTCGTATTCGATTTTGAAGACATGAACCGTCTGAAATTTTACAATGCGGGGGACCCTGCGGATGCGCGGGGTTTTCGTGACATTCTTGTGACCGAGGGCGTGCATCCTTTTGCAGGTGCCTGGTGGCCACCGGGACATATCATCGGATACGAGCACACATTCGTGAACACGTTTGCGGATTTTGTTCGTGCCGTTTCAGAAAACACGAGCGTGCAGCCTACGTTTGAGGACGGACTCATGAATGAGCGTGTGTTGGCAGCAATCAGCTCCAGTGCAAGAAACAGGGAATGGGTCAGGATCTGACATCATGAAAAAATTTCTTTCAAGCCTTGCGGTCATTTTCCTGATGGCCTCCCTCTCGCGTAGCATGGCTGATCCCAGCCTGCTCGCCGATTTGGATGCGTCCCAATTGGCGGATGTTCAAGCCGGCAAGCAGGTCGTGATTTCCACGCCTGTGCCCGGCGGACCATGGCCGCGTTTGCAAGTTTATACTCTGGTCAATGCCCCGGTCTCGGCTGTGGAGAATGTCTTCCGGGATTACAAAGGCGCCTCCTCTTACATTCCAAATCTGGTGTCAGCGGACGTCCTGGAACAACCAAACCCGAACACCTACATTGTGAAATACACTTCCACGATGCCTCTTGTGGGAAAAACGAGCAACACCGTGCGCAATATCTATTCCTATGATGGCACCGCACTGGTCGTGAAATGGAACCTTATCGAATCCGGGTTGGCTGATATATCTACCGGTGAACTCCGGGTCGAGCCCTATCAAACCGGTTCTGTGCTTCGGTACACGAACTACGTGAAACCCAAATCCTCCCTCGCGGTCCTTGCGAAATCCGCAGCCCTTTCCGAGGTCAAACAAACGGTTCTTGCCATCAAAAAAGAAGCCGAGCGCCGCAACGCTTCGAAATGAATTAACCCGGCAAAGAAATGCGGTGACATTTTCAGAACCGCTCTGACAAGCAGAGCCCTCCAACTGAGGCGTTTCTGGAAGGGCGGGGTCCAATGCGGCTCCTTTGGAGGGTCGCGCTTGTCGCGACCGCTTTCCCGAATCACGACTTTTATATGCCGGGTTACTATCAACTCATTCCGTAAAGCCGGACCTTCTGATTTTTTCCTTTGAGCTGGTGTTCCCCGAGGTCCTCGAGGCCTTCGGGATGTGAGGAAATGTTGGCAAGGAAATCTGCTGAAAGCGCAAGCACTTTGCCCAGGGGTTTCATCACGGATTCGATCCGGAAAACCGTGTTGACGGCATCGCCGATGATTGTGGCATCCCGCTGGGCCACCAACCCGATGTTTCCACAGGTCACCGTGCCATGATGCAGGGCCACGGCAATTTGGAATGGTTTGTCGCCGAGGGGCCATTTGCGTGGGGCGGCTTTGGCAATCACTGAGCGAGCTGACTTGAAGGCGCTCTCTGCTTCGCTGATCACTTTGGCGTTCGGCTGGCGAACCCAATATGCCAGCATGGCATCGCCGATAAACTTGTCGATGGTGCCGCCGGTTTCCTGAACAATGTTGCCCGCGTCGCGGAACCATTCTCCAAGGGTCCTTGCAAGTGCGTCCTCCGGCAAAATTTCCGACATCGTGGAAAAGCCACGGATATCGCACACCATGATCGCGGCCACGGCCGTTTCATCCCCGACCACGTCGGTGTTGGAGGCAATTGTGAGATCATATCCCCCATCACCAGTCTGCTCTTCCACCAACTCAAACAAAATCTCCACATCCGTGATCCGCAACAGAGCCCCATGGTGCAACGTGCTGGGGGTGATCACCCGCCGGCCATTGAGAAATGTGCCGTTCCGGCTGCCAAGGTCCATCACCTGATATTGAAAGGCGTTGTGACAACGAATGATGGCATGTTGCCGGGAAACAAGCGGGCTGGAGGTCAGCGCCAGCGTATTGTCAGGCCCACGCCCGATTGTTGCTGTGTTGCCAATTTCCACATCATAAGGTTCCCCGGTTCGGGGTCGCACTTTTAGAATCGCACGCATACTCGTTGGAGTATCATGCCGGGCTCAGGCTCCTTCGCCAAGAATAATGGGTGGGAATTGTCCGCCGCAGAATCAGTTGGTATCCGGAAAGAGCGGCTGTTTGGAGAACGTTTTGTAGGTCAACTCGCGAATATGATCATCAGCCAATTTGGCGCTGAGGGCGAGCCCCACCGCGCAGGCGGCGACATATCCGATCCCGAACCACTGCTCTCCGGAAAAAATGCTGGCTGTGGTGACTGCGATGTTTGTGGCGGCAAACGCGGTGCAACAGACAAGGGCCGAGCGTTGTTCATCGAGGTAAAACAAAACCGTGAGCAGGCTCAGAAACAAAACGAGAAGGAAGGAACCAAGAATAATGATTTGGAACACGCCCGTTTGCAGGGCGCTCAGGCCAAGGGGTGGCATGACCCGATCCGCCAGAAGCAGAAGCAGCAGGGTCACCGTGCCCTGATACTTCACGAGTTGAACGATTTCGCCCCAGATTGATGCGAGCATGTCTTTTTTTGCTTCTTCAATCGCGGCCAGGCTTTCTTTTTCCACAACGCGTCGGAAATACTCCGCATAGCGGGCCGAAAATTCCGTTTCGAATCTCAACAAAAAGACGGCCATGCCCGGGATGATACTAAGAAAGCCCAAATACACCGCTTGGTCGTGGAGGGGCATCGAATAGAGCAGACCCGAGATTTGAACGCGGCCTTCGCCCAGCCACCAGAACAGGTATTTGTCCGCCCAGATCCCCACATTGTAAGCAAGACCGCACATTGCCAGGGTTCGGTACATCGACATGGCTTTGCCGAGGGTTCGACCCTTTGTGTCGGCTTCGGCTGGAATTTCCCGCCGGATCGCCATCAACAGGCAGGTCACCAAAACCGCATGTCCGAGCGCAAAACCAATCATTAACCATGGCAACCCACCAATCTGAAATCCGAGCCATCCCAGCAAAAAACTTGCGAGGTAGCCGATGGCAAAGGAAGCCGTGACAAATCCATAGTCTTTGAGGCCGGTTAGCAAACCGCTGAATAGCCACATGATTCCGACCTGCACGGCAAGGAACACACAGCCCAAACGGTAGAGATTGTCAGCTTCCACCCCAAAAAAGAAAAACCAGCCGGCAATCACAACATGGGCCGGCACGACAAAACCAAGGCAGCGGGTGATAAGCGGCCAGATGGTTTCCCGATGTCCCACATAGTCCGCATCCGCCGCACATCGTACCATGACCACTTGGACGACGCCGGTAAGAATCATGCTCCCACTATAAATCATGGTCACCGAGGCAAAAAAGAGCGCGAGGTCCGGACCACTGAAGGAGCGCACCACAATGCCCAGCAGGGCCAGCGACCCGATGGAAAGCACGAGCGGACCACTGCTGATGACTGCTGCATAGAAATAGGCCTGCAGGGTGCTGTAATACGTGCCCGAATCGAGAAGTTTCTGAAGTCGAAATCCTATTCCTGCCATGATTTGTTCCTCTGGTTTTTCAAGTTGTTGTAAAGTTCCGAGTATCTTCCCATGACCGCAGTGGCACTATAATAGCGGATGGCCCGCTCGTAGCCTGCGGCTCCCATCATGTCCTGCTCCTCCCGGTTGGACCCCAGTGTGGCCAGTGCAAAGGCTGTCTCCGCCGGTGAAGAAATTCCGGTGATCATGCCCGCACGCCCCAGCGCCTTGTCCTCCGGCTTGCCCCCGGACACCAATTCGCGGCAGGCTCCGACATCCGTGACCACCACGGGAATCTTGCAGGCATAGGCTTCCAGAATGACCAGTGGGAGCGCCTCGCTAACGCTCGTGAGCACAAGGATATCCACATCTGCAAGCAACTCAGAAACCTTGCCCGGGCCTGGAAAATGGACCATCTCATCAAGCCCGAGCGCAGTCTTCATTTCCAGACACTCGGCAAAATAATCGGGATCTTCCCCGGTGGGTCCGTAGAGAGTGATTTTTGCGTTCGGGAGAGTGTCTTTCAGGAGTTGACCTGCCCGCAGGAGGGTTTTGACGTCCTTGATGGGAACAACGCGTCCGACAAATCCGATCCGGCAAAGCGATGGGTTCGCCTCCCGGGATTGGGCCCGTTTCTCCCTGGCCGCATCGAAGGGTTTGGTATCAATCCCGTTGGGAATGATTTGAATTTTTCTGCGCTCTGCGCCGTATTCGACCTGCAGGCGGGCGTTACCGCTGTAAAGCGTGATGATCGGATCCGCGACCTGATAGGTCATTTTTCCAAGGGTTAGAAACAGGTTGACCCACAAATTTTTGAGGGCGAGGCGAACCGGGGCGGATAGGAAGGCACTTCCGGTGGGTTCATGAATCCAGTTGGCCTGGTTGATGTCGATGATGCGTTCCTTGGTGTAGATACCATGTTCGGAGAGCAAAAACGGGCGTCCATTGCGTTTGGAGGCGACCGCTCCAAGTACTCCCGCATAGCCGGTGCAGATGCTGTGATAGACCAATGCGGGCGGCATGTTTCGCAGCAGCCCCAGCAACTTCCACAGCGGCTGCATCATCAGCCGGCAGGTCCAGAAAAAATCAATAAACGATATTGGCTCCAGCGACCTGCGATAAAACTCACAAAAGACATCCCATGCTTCCGGACCGTGTAGAAGATTGCCAAGCCGGACAACCGATCCCTCCACTGCAAGCCAGTCCGAAAATGCAAACACAGCCTGAACCCGTTCGGTGTCATTGCTTGCAAAACAAATGGCAGAAAGCCGCTCGCGCAATTCCTCCGAGGTCGTCTCATCCAGAGAAGCAGGCACAAAGTCCCTTGCGACCGGCCGTTCGCACAGAAAGATTTCCTGCATCGAAATGACATTCGGCGGGATTTCGTAGTGTTTTGTTTGGGCTGCCTCGCGGTCGCCTCCCAGATAGACGATCGAAAAGGTGAGGTCAGTGTGGGCTTTCAGGAGTTGGTCGATCCACGAGGAGACCCCGCCCCGCACATACGGAAACGTGCCTTCGAGAATGAGGAGCACATCGGCAGTTTTCATGACGCCTCGATGAATTTTTCCCACTCCTTGGAGCGCAGCGGCCAGGGTTCGCCGCTGGAAGCAGGGGCCTCGTTTTGCAGGCAGTCACGCAGGCCCGTCCAGTTCCTCTCACGGAACAAAATTTCCATGTCCATGAGGAAGAGAGACTCGTGTTGAAATCCCGCGTCCCGCATGCGCTGGAGAGCTTTTCTGGCATCATGCGTTTTGCCAAGCACAAGCAGGCTGCGAAGCGAGGCGAGGGATGCCCTCATGGAGAGGGGGTCCTGAGCCGGGATCTTCCTCAGAAGTTCAACGGTGCGATTAAGGAATTTGCCTTCCAGTTCCGGACCGGCCAACCGGTTGCTCACCGCCTCTTCATAATGGGCGGCAAGATCCAAAAAATCCAAAGGTGTCGGACTTTCCCCGATGTTTCGTTTTTCGAGATGTTTGATTTCCAGTTCCGAAGCCTCTGACCAACGGGCCAGCTGGGATTGCGCGCTGGTGCGCACATAATCATCACTGTCATACACAGCGCGCTGAAGAATGAGGACCGCACCCGCCGAGGGCTCGGATCGCAGGGAAGTGATGGCTTCGCGGCGCTGGATGGGATCCGGGGATCCAAGAATCTTGAGAACCGAGTCGGCCCGGCGGATCGACCCCGGGAAATCACGTTCTCCAGGCAGTGGCGGAATTCCGAGCACCGGGGGATCCAATTTTTTTGGTCGTGAAGGAACAAAGTAGCATGCGGCGAGTGAAGCAAAGGCACACAGCGGACCGGCTCCCGGCATGGAAACCATCAGGCTGCCAAGCCAGAACGACGAGCCAGGAAGGGCGGCCGGGCTTTTTCCTTCGCGTGGAAAAGCCCACAGCAAAAGGGCGCAGGCCGTGAGATGAAGCACAAAAGCCAACAAGCCGGCACGTGCTTCTGAAAATAGCCAGAGTGAGGCCACTTCCATCACAAACCCTGCCACAAAAGCAAGGATCAGCAAAACCCGTTTCATCGCAAAATGGATGCCACCTTCTCAAATAGGGTGGCCTCATTGGAAAA
>JBGSVX010000497.1:0-4361 GCA_041752795.1 Terrimicrobiaceae bacterium | reverse complement strand
CAGGGGAATTTTCCGTGGGTGATCTCACCGCATTTCTGTTTTATCTCGGGCTTCTCTACAGTCCGATCATCCGCATCGTGGATTCCAATTCTGTCATCCAACAGGCCACGACGGCGCTCGAGAAAATTTTTGCGCTGTTGGACACGCAGCCCCACATTCCAAACAACGACAATTTGCCGCAACTGCCGGCGGTGGAAGGGCGTGTGACTTTTGAATCGGTCTCGTTTGCCTACCGCCCCCAGCACATCACGTTGCAGGATGTGGCCTTCGAGGCGCGGCGGGGTGAAACGGTGGCACTCGTCGGGCCAAGTGGCTCTGGCAAAACCACGGTGATCACCCTGCTGGCACGGTTTTATGATCCCAGTTCCGGGCGAATTCTCGTGGATGGACGGGACATTCGCGAATTCAATGTTCAATCCCTCCGCCGCCAGATCGGCATTGTGATGCAGGACAATATTCTTTTTTCGGGTTCCATTGCCGAAAACATCCGCTATGGCCGTCCGGAGGCGAACCTTGAAGAATTGATCGCTGCCGCCAAAGCCGCGAATGCCCATGAATTCATCCTCGGGCTGGCACGGGGATACGACACCCAACTTGGTGAACGTGGCGTGCAACTCTCGGGCGGTCAGCGTCAGAGAATCGCCATTGCCAGGGTCATCCTCAAAAATCCGGCAATCTTGATTCTTGATGAAGCGACCTCGGCCTTGGATACCGAATCAGAACGCCTCGTTCAAGATGCCCTGGATGGCCTCATGAAAAACCGTACGAGCATCGTCATTGCCCACCGCCTGTCCACCATTTTGAAAGCGGACAAAATCCTCGTTTTGAATCAGGGCAAAATTGTCGAGCAGGGAAATCACGCCGAATTGCTTGCCGCCAAAGGTCTCTTTAGCCGCCTCCATGATCTGCAGTTTGCGTCAAACGGAGAGGGCCGAGTTCAAAAGAAGGATGATGGCCAGGACCCCGGCAAGCAGGCCGACGGAGAAGATGTCCACGAAACTTAGTTTAGCCCGCCTTCCAGAGGGCATATTAAGCGAGCAATTTTCGATTGATTATTTTTGAAGTTTGAATGCTGAAGGGGAATTCCCGACACTTCATCGATTAAAAATCATCAATCAGAGGTGTTTGGATATTAGACAATCCGCTTGGCGGACTACATTAGGATAAGGGTTTTAGGCTTGGCCTTCCAGCAAATGACCATTCGCCCAGTTTGTGGTTGCCTGCCCGATGATTTGCACTCGCTCCGAAAGCAAATACGCCAGAGTTGTGACCCCAAGGCTCCTGTTCTTATCGGTTTTGAATCCTCGATTTATTGGGTTCCTGGAGTTCGCAAGCTCATTGCCGGCTAAATTTCCGCTGTTGCTCCGGGATGAAACGTAGGAAAAAATGTTGATTGGTCTGCCATGAACATAACGCTTGACAATATAGACCAACCGGTCTAATTAAGTGCCCATGCTCACCTGCTCCACTCCGGAACGCATCCTCGAAGCGGCCGAAGGTCTCATGCTGGAAAAGAGCTTTCACACCGTCGGTCTCAACGAAATTCTGGCTGAAGTCCAAGTGCCCAAGGGTTCCTTCTACCACCACTTCTCATCCAAGGAGCAATTTGGTGTCGCCATGCTCACTCATTACGTGGCCCGCGCCACGGCCTATAAAACACAGGCCCTTCTTTCCCCGGCCCCGGAACCTGACCCGATGCGCCGCCTCCTCGCTTTTTTTGAATCCAACGTGGATCGCCTTGTCGCAAACCAGGGACGCTGCCCATGCCTTGTTGTCAAGCTCTCCGCCGAGGTGGCCAATTTCAGCGAACCCATGCGCAATGTTCTCCAACAAGGCGTCCGCGAATGGGTGGCCATTTTTGAGACCGTTCTCCGCGAAGGTGTGGCCAGGGGCTGCATGGCCGCCGACGTCGATCCGGCCTCGATCGCTCCCATTATCGTTGACCTCTGGAATGGAGCCATGCAACGCGCCTCCATCACTCGCGACCCCAAACCCCTGCGTGAGGCCATCGCCTTTCTGAAAATCCGCCTCACACCTCACTGATTCTTCCACGCACAGACAGACCAGTCTATTTTTATTTGAATTGCAGACCATTTTTCCCTGGAGCTAAAACAAAAAACCAACAAAAAAACCATATGAACATAGACCTCACACAACGCCCACCCCGCAGTCCCCGCACCCGCCTTGGCGGATACGTGCTGCTTCCCCGCATGCTCGACAAGTGCCGGGCCACACTCGCAGGAAAGAACGGCGAGTACCATTACGATTGCCCGATTGACCAGCGATTTCTCGGATTCACGGGCGTTGACCCGGAGGCCCTGAAGGCTGAGGTGGCCAAGGGGCTTGGCGACGGCGAAATCCTCCTTTGGATCCAGGCCAACGCGCCGCACAAGCGCAGCGAACTTGAGATCGCCCAATGGAGCGTTCATCGCGAAAATGCTTTCCCGACAGACAATGAGAGTCGTGCCTTCATCAGCGAACAGATTGCCAAAGCCGGCGGCGGGGATCGTGAAGATCTCGGCACATGGTTCGACTATTTGGATTTCGACGATTTCGTGACCTTTGGCGGCAAAGCCTGATTTTCAAAAAACTATGCACACATCCTTAAAAAACAAAGTTGTCCTGATCACCGGAGCCACTAGCGGCATCGGCAAAACCACCGCACTGGCCTTTGGCAAAGCGGGAGCCCGCGTTGTCGTAAGCGGTCGCCGCGAAGCCGAAGGTGAGGCAGTTATCAAAGAGATCCAGAATGCCGGCGGAGAGGCGATCTTCGTGCGAGCGGACGTGGCAAAGGAGACCGATGTGGCCAATCTGGTCAAACAATGCGTTGCGACCTACGGACGTCTGGACATCGCGTTTAACAATGCTGGAGTTGAGATGACCGGTTCTTTGACCGAAGCGATGGAAGTCGACTACCGTCGTGTCTTTGACATCAATGTCTGGGGCGTCCTGACCTCGATGAAACACGAAATTCCCGTGATGGTGGCCCAAGGTGGTGGTGCCATTATCAACACCAGCAGCATTGCTGGAAGCATCGGCATGGCCTCCGCCGCGATTTATGTCGCGTCGAAACATGCTGTTGAGGGGCTCACAAAAACCGCAGCCCTCGAATATGCGACGCAGGGAGTGCGAATCAATGCCGTCGCTCCGGCCGCCATTGAAACTGACATGCTGACCCGGTTCACAGGCGGAGGCCAGGAGGAGGCCAAACAGTATCTTCGAGACATGCATCCTATGAAACGGATGGGCGCTCCCGAAGAAATCACCCAGGCCGTCCTGTTTCTTGCAAGTGAGGAGGCCTCCTTTATCACCGGCACCTCCCTCGCTGTTGATGGGGGATTCCTTGCCCAGTAAACAAGGCAGCTGCGTCCAATGCGGACCAACACCGCCCGCCGGAACTCAACCGGCGGGCGGATTCGCAGGGAACCGCATGCAGGAGACACTCGGAACGCGAGCAAGATCAGGGTGGGGCAAAGAAAAAATTTGCCAGTATCACTCCAAATACACAGCGGGATAGGTATAAAAAGTCGGGCACCCCGGCGATGTGCCTCTACCGATTTTTGGTAGGGATGGCTCGCCGAGCCGTCCGTCGATATGAGCTGTTTCGATGTAGAAATGGTATCACTTATTCTCCGCCATTTAAAAATCCCCCCGGTGATTTTCCCCTGGCTAGAAGTAGAGTAATGGACAACTCGTTGTGAGGAGCCAACCTGACGGCTTTTGTCCTGCGGTTGGCATTCCGTGTGGAGAGTCCACGCCGCTGGAAGGATCAGCGGACCTTGATGGATTTGAGGACTGCGTCCATTGAATCCGCGTGTTTGTCAATGGCCCGCATGGGGTTTTGGCAAAGCAGAATGAGCGCCTTGTCGCCACTCTTTCTGACATAACTCACCAGATTCACGCTATAGGCTTCCGTCCCGTCCCCATCCGAGGCCCGGGCATTCTGGAATGTTGCGGTCAGTCCCAAGGCCTCATCTTTGTTGACTTCCGGGTCATTGCCACCATTCCACAAAATTTCTTTGAACCGCTCGCCCACTTTTTTCTTGAGAACCTCTTCCGCGTCTTCGAGATCGGCTTTGTCCACCATGATCACATTCATGGCAACCAGCTGGTCCGGGGACTCAACGTAAACCCCTTCATCAGTCTCTTTCATTTCCCAATCCGCAGGAAAATCGATCGCAAAATCCGGTTTCGCCGCACTCGGGTAGCTGAAGGTTTTGTTTGCAGCAGAAGCGTCTGCGGGCGCGGAATCTTCGGAACTCACAGCGCGCACAGAGTTAAACATCGCACCGCAGTCGCTCCCATATTTCGGGGCATTCTCTTTTGCTGCGATAAGCGAAAACAGGATGTGGCGGTTGACT
>JBGSVX010000496.1:0-3421 GCA_041752795.1 Terrimicrobiaceae bacterium | reverse complement strand
GCCTCGCGCTCGACGTTCACCTGCTTGGCGAGGCCACAATCCACCAAGGTTTCCAGGCAGTTGTAAACCGTTGCCAAAGAAATGGATGGCATGCGCTGTTTGGCTCTCAAAAAAACATCCGTCGCCGTGGGATGGTCCCTTTCCGCAAGCAAAACATCATACACTTCCCGGCGCTGCGGCGTCAGACGATGACCCGTGTGGCCCATGGTCTCCTCATATGCAGCCTGGGTGTTTTGTTGAGATGACATCCCAACAATTTGGCACCGCTTAAAGTAAAATCAAGAATAATTCTAAATAAGGATAAGAAAATGGGTGAAGTTCAGAGGGCAGCTCCGAAGGTGGTTGAATTCTACAACCCTGTCATGACAACCAAGACCCTCCATCCGGGGCACAGCGAGATGGGCAATCCACCCCCGCATAGGGCCGATTTGGAGAAAACCGATGTCAGTAATAGTAAACCGAACCACCCTCGACGGGATCGAGGCGGAGGTCATAGACGCGTCCACGTTCAAGAGCCGGAACTTTGGAGGACTGACGCTCCCATTCGCTTTTGCTGGCTTTGGTGAGGACCGTCTCTCCAGATGGGGTCGTTACGGTGAGGATCCATCCATCGTATTCGTAAGAACCGGAGGAGGAGTAATAATAATATTTGTGCAGGTAGGGGTCTGTGACTTGCTTAAATTCGCGACTTGAGAAATCCGTGCCAAGGTTACAGGTCATGACGCCCTTGGTGATGAGACAGAATTGTTTGGCGTCGCGCATATTTTTCCCGACAAGCCAGTAGTTGATGGTCAGTGGGCCGGTGGATTCCCGGAGGCTTGGGTTTTTCAAGCTGACCTGGAGTGAGACGCGTTGGGTTTTCATGTAGCCCTCCTTGTCGGGCTTGACCAACGGCGTGACGTTGAGGGTCATTTTGGAGAGGAAATCCGGGGTGGAGGACGTCGGGAGCGGACCCTTTGGGCCGGGTGCGACCGGGATGGTTGGGCCGGGGACGGTTGGGACGGAAGGGGTCTGCTTGGTGGCAAACATTTTGGTTGAGCGGCTGGAGGTTGCCGATTCGAAGGACTCCGTGATTTGCAGACGGGCTGGATCGAATGGGATTTCAATCGAGAGAGTGGGATAGCCGGTGGAATTGGGATTGACTTCGGTGATGAGGACCTTGTTACCGGAGACTTTCCACTGTTTTTTGCGGGACTCTGTGGTTTCACCGCTGGTGCTCTCAAAGGTGTTGGTATCCGTCGCACGGCCATCCTGAAAAAACTCGAAGCTTCGTCCCTCGGTGCGTCCAGATCCTTCCACCTTCCATTTTCCGCAGAGGTCCAAAATATTGAAGGAGAGGTTGGAAGGTTTGTCCTGCGCATGGGTCAGAGCACCTCCGCAGAACATGCTGAGGAAAACGCCGAGCAGACAGTAGAATGGTAGGTGCCTGTTCATGGAATCGCAGCAGTCTCCGGGGCCGGTTTTGAGGGAAAGGTTGAGTCTCTCGCTGGCTGACGGCCCGGCGGGACAAGGGAGGTCATAAATGCGACCAAGGCATCCACCTGATACGGGGAAAGATTTTTCCCATAAGCCGGCATGTTGCCCCCGCCTTGGATGACCTGTCTTGCAAGTTGGGGTGGGGTCAGTCGCATGCCTACATCGGCGAGATCCGGTCCGCGATGACCGCCAATGCCTTCGATGGCATGACAGTTCCGGCACTGTTTGTTTTGAAGAACGATGGCTCCTTGAAGCTCCAGCGGGCTGCGTCCAAGAATTTTTGAGGATGGGGTGATGTCCCCCGACCATGCGGCCATATCCGGAGACCATGGGCTGGTGATGCCAAGGTAGGTCAGCACGCCGAAGGTTGTATAGGTCAGGATCACGATCAACACAGCGACCGGGCGGCGGCTGAAATGTTTCTCACCCAGGCCATTGAAAAATGGCAGGGCAAACAGAACGAGGATGATCACCGGGGGACCGACCAGCAGGACAAAAGTCTCCATCCAGTCCGGCATGAGAGCCGCCACCGCAAAAATCCACATGAAGAAAAAGTCCGGGCGCGGGACGACATCGATGTCCGATGGGATTGCGGGGGCACTGGGGCCTTTGGGGCCGAACAAGATCGTGAAAAGCAGGATGCCCCCAATCACAATCGAGGCCGCAAGCAAGTCCTTGCCGATACCGTGCGGAGCAAAGGGAATGCCCTCCTTTTTGATGATGGTGGCGTATTCCTTGTCGTAGGTTTCCTTGCGCACCACATGACCCGGTTTGGGATATTCGTTGATGCCCTTCGTGAGAACCATCCGAAGATGCAGGGCAACCATCGCGAGGATCGTGCCCGGCAAGATAAACACGTGGATCGCAAAAAACCTTGAGAGCGTTTCGCTGGCGATGATCGGGCCCCCGAGCATGAGATGCACGAGTTGCTCGCCGAAGATTGGCACCCGGCCCACAATGGCGGCTCCAATGCCAAGACCCCAGTAGGCGTCTTCATCAAAGCGCATCACCTGGCCAGTGAATGCCAGCCCGAGGGTCACCAACATAAGAATGCAGCCAGAAATCCATGTGATTTCGCGAGGGTATTTATACGCACCGAAGAGGAACACCTGGGTCATGTGCAGGAACATGATTGTGACCATGAATTCCGAGCCCCAGTAATGCATGCCCCGCAGGAACCACCCGAGGGGTTGTTCGTAGGTGAGATATTCCAAGGTGCTGTAGGCCTCGGCACCGGACGGCACATAGACAAACGCAAGCAGGGTGCCCGTGACCAATTGCATCATCAAACAAAGCAGGGTCGCGCTTCCGAAGACGTAGAACCAACTCGCACTGCTCTTGGGAATCATGTGTCCCCCGGTGTGTTCCCAGAGGTTCGTGATTTTCAGGCGGTCGTCGAGCCAGAGAAAAACTCCGCGCGCGGCTTCGATCGCCTGTTTTTGCAATGGCAGAGGTTTGCTCATACGTTCGGGTTGGCAAGCGTCGGGAGAATCCCGCCCTTGATCAGAAGGTGACCGTCCTGGACTTTGAATTCGTACGTATAAAGACCGCGGGGAGGAGGACCCGAGGCATGACTTCCATCCTCGTAATAGGCGCCACCATGACACGGGCACATGAACAAGCGTGATTCCTCAAACCACCGAACCGGGCATCCCAAGTGCGTGCAGTTGATGGCAAAAATGGTGAAATCCTCACCTGAGGTGCGGCGCACATAGCAGGGAATCTCTGCCGTCGCTCCATCCCAGGAACGACGCAGCGGGTTTTCGTAAACAGCAAGCCTGGTCGTGCCTTCGGCAAATTGATCCACCGAACCGAGGTCAATCCACTGGAGATCCGGCTTCTCTGCAAAACTGTTTAATGCGTAGCCAAGAATCGGAATGGCCACAAGGCCTCCCGCGACCACGTTCAGACCAAGACCCAACTTCAAAAGAAAATCCCTGCGAGA